>JAEVYW010000112.1 GCA_023392555.1 Pseudomonadota bacterium
GATCTGCGTCGCTTCGCAAACCCGCTCGCCGATTGCGGGCGCGCTGCTCTTCTTCGGGATGTACACCGTGACCCGGCGCGGCTCGCTGATCCCACTGCTCGTCCTGGTGTCCGGCGCGCTGCTCTATCTCCTGTGGCCCTCACTGACCGCGATCGTGCAGACCCCACCGGCGCGAGTGACGGAGGTCGACGACGACACGGTCTGGAACCGCCTGACTCTGGCGACCTATGGGTTCAGGCTGTTGATGGAAAATCCGATCGGCTACGGCTTCGGCTTCAGGCCCTTCGACCTCTGGGAAAGCCATTGGCGCGACCTCTACGCCCTTCCCGCGGCTGGCGCGATCCGGTCGAAAGAACTGCACAACTACTTCCTCAACATGGCCGACACTTACGGCATCGGGCTGCTGCTCTTCGTGCCGATCGTTGTCGGAGCGCTGCGCAAATCGAGGGCCTGGCTGATCTTCTTCGTGCCCTACCTGTTCCACATCACCTTCCATAATACGGGCCCCTTCTGGAACGACAGCTTCGTTTGGTTCGCTGTCGCCGCTCTCGCGCCGCTGACCGCGATCGACGCGTCGGCGCAGTACGTGCGGCTGCCCGGCCGGATGTCGCGACGGGAGGCGGAGAGATATATGAAGGCTCAAGAGCCGTCAGAACCAGCCTCGGAGGATGCGGCGGATACGAAGCGCAAATACGCGCCCCGGCGCCTGAGGCGCTTCACCTAAACCGACTATGCGCGAGAGCGCGATCTCGTCCTGAAATAGGCGATGCGCGACGTCGCCTGCTCATGAGCCCAGTCGGCATCGTCGCCGAAAACTCGTCGGAAGCGCCACCACATGATCGCCGCGACGGCCCCCGCTGCACCGAACCCGAGCACCAGGACCAACATATCGTTGAGGTGCATGTTACGATCGAGAACGGTCGCGAAGTAAGCCATCGAGACGATCGGGACAGACACGAGGGCGTGCCGAACGTGGACGGCGAGCACCTGCGAGGCGGGTATGCTCGTCAGCTTCAAAGCCAGCTGCAGCATCATCAAGAAGTTGAGGACCACGGCGAGCGCAACGCCGGCGGCGACACCCGTGAGACCCCAGTTTGCGCCGACTAGCGAGCCGATCGCCACGGCGGCCGCGTAAGCAAGCTGCCGCGCAGCTCGCGGACGCATCGCCCCGAACGCAAGCGCGATGGAATCGCTGATCTTGTAGCTCGTCCTGAACATGAGGCTGAGGACGAGGATCTGGAATGGCGGGATCATGCCGAACCACCGTTTCCCGAGCGCAACATGGACGAGCTCGGGTGCAAGGACTGCAAGAACGCCGCTCAAAGGAAGCGTCACCATGGCGACTACGCCGATGGCGCGAAGGCACGCCCGGGCGACCCGCTCCGGCTGATCCTGGATGGCAGCGATCGATGGGAAGAGAACGGTCTGCGCCGCCGTTCCCAACAGCTGTGCCGGGAGCATCAGGAACTGATACGCTCTGCTGTAGAGGCCGAGCGGCTCCGCCCCGAGCAAGCGTCCGACGATGAAATTGTCGACTTGGGTCGCGATCAGGTTGGCGATCTGGCCGAGCGAATAGCCCGAGCCGACATGCAGGAGCTCGTTCAGCTCCTGCCGGTCCGGGCGGAGTGTCATCGCGGGCGGCGCCGCGAAGAGATACAGGATGGTCCGTGACGACACCTGCGCGATCTGGGCGCAGGCGAGCGCCCACAAGCCCCAACCGAGAAAGGCCAGCGCGATCCCGATCAGGCCGTAGCCGAAGACGAATGCGACCAGCTCGATCGTCGCGGAAACCCTGAACCGGTGGGCACGCTGCAACAGTGCAATCGGCACGGCGGCGATGCCGTTGAGGACGAGGAGCGTCGAGAAGAGCCGGACCACCGGCTCGACCTCCGGCATTCGGAACATCAGTCCGAACAACGGCGCGCCCAGGAGCAGGATGAGCCCGCCCGCGATCCCCGTGTACAGCGCCACGGCAAACCCGGTCCGGACGTGCCGGGTAGTGATCGTCAGCCGCTGCACGATCGCTTGAGTCACGCCGATCTGGGCGAACACCTGGGTGATCGTCGCAACCACCATGGCCGCAGCGACGATTCCGAAGTCCCGCGCCGGTAGATGCCGCGCCAGGACGATGAGCACGAAGGTGCGGATGACAACGTTGGCGCCCGCAACGCTGCTTTGCCACATGAAACCCGAAAGAGTGCGATGCGTCAGCGACTGCGTGGGTTCGCTGGCCTGACTTGCCCGATCGTCGGAGCGACGCATTCGGTCCAATCAGGTCTTTTGAAGCATGTAGAAGACGTAGTCCGTACCGTCCGACCGGCGCTCCACATGCCGCGATTCGATGACCTTCAACCTCAGCGAGGTGAACAGGCCGTCCACGAACGTCTTTTCGTGGAAGACCAGCCCCCAGCGCTTCGCCCGATACTGCGGGAAGCGGATGAAGCGCATCGCCCGCCGGCCAATGTCGCGCCCGTCGAAGCCGAGCTCGTCATAGGGCGCCAGGTAACGGATGCCGATCAGCAGCTTGTCGCGGCTGACTCGGACCAGTTCCCGCACTGCCTGTCCCACGCCCGCGCCGTCGATCCAGTTCAGGAAACGCAGGCAGGTGACAAGGTCGAAATGGTCGTCCGGGAAATCAATATTGCGGATGTCGCCCAGGCGAAGCTGGATCTTGGCACCGATCTCTTCCGCGTAAGCGCTCGCTTCGGCCAACATGTCAGGTGACGCATCCAGCCCGTAAGCGTCATACCCGTTTTCCTTGGCGAAGGAGACGAGCCGACCGGTCCCGACGGGGATGTCCAGCGTTCGGGCGCCTTCGCGAACATGGCGGAGAAGCTGCTCGACCGCTTCCTGTTCGGCGACCCATTTGCCGCCCGCCCTTTCCAACTCGTAGCCGGACGCGACAGTGCCGACATACTTCGTCGACAAAGTTTCAAAATCCACTCCGGTTCTCCGGCGCTTGGGAAGCGGTCATTGATATCCTGTTTCCTGTCGATTGCCATGTTTTTCATTAATCACGTAAATCTCGGTTATGCTGATCCTGAGAAATCGCGAAGCCAGAGCTTGAAGCGCGCATATTCCGGATTGTCCGCGGACCAGGGATAGGACGGAAGTTTCCGGCCGAGGAAATAGTCGGGCGTTACGCCGTGCATCCGCGCTGAATCATATTTCGTGGACCAGCAGAGCACCGCGATCTTGATGTCCGCCGCGCCTTCTTTCTCGATCAGCGAGCGGGCGAGTGCGACCGATGCGCCGCTGTCGACGCAATCGTCCACGAGCAGCACTCGTTTTCCGCGAACCGCTGCCGGCG
>JAEVYW010000029.1 GCA_023392555.1 Pseudomonadota bacterium
TGATCAGGCGCTTTCCGGATCGTCACTGAGCATGACAAGCGTCACAATTATAGTTGAAGCAAAATAGAGTGGGCTCGGCAGGGGGTGGCCAGCCCTTGCGACGCCGTGATGGCAGCTAATGTCTGCAACGGGCGAAAGCAGACATTAGGAGAGTAGCCGTTACAGGAGTAAATCCAGTGACGTCGGGCGCGTCGCTTAGCGCGGCCGAGGCAGCTCGCTCGCGCGCCCGCCGAAACTCACGTTGCAGTGCTAAGATGTCCCCCGGACATATTGCGCGCTTCACCTTCGCGCTGCTCCGGCGACGCTACGCGTCGGCGTCGCTGCGCTCGGCGGCTCGATTACTGATCCAGGAACGACCGCATCTTCCGCGCCCGGCTCGGATGCTTCAGCTTCCGCAGCGCCGTCGCTTCGATCTGACGAATACGCTCGCGGGTCACGCTGAACTGCTGACCAACCTCTTCGAGGGTGTGGTCCGTGTTCATCCCGATCCCGAAGCGCATGCGCAGGACGCGCTCTTCGCGCGGGGTCAGTGACGCGAGCACTCGGGTGACGGTTTCCTTGAGGTTCGCCTGGATCGCGGCGTCGACCGGGATGACGGCGTTCTTGTCCTCGATGAAATCGCCGAGGTGGCTGTCTTCCTCGTCGCCGATCGGCGTTTCGAGGCTGATCGGCTCCTTGGCGATCTTCATCACCTTGCGGACCTTTTCGAGCGGCATGGAGAGGCGCTCGGCGAGCTCCTCCGGAGTCGCTTCGCGGCCGGTCTCGTGCAGGAACTGGCGGCCCGTGCGGACGAGCTTGTTGATCGTCTCGATCATGTGGACCGGGATGCGGATGGTCCGCGCCTGGTCGGCGATCGAGCGAGTAATCGCCTGCCGGATCCACCAGGTGGCGTAAGTCGAGAACTTGTAGCCGCGGCGGTATTCGAACTTATCGACCGCCTTCATCAGGCCGATATTGCCTTCCTGGATGAGGTCCAGGAACTGCAGGCCGCGATTGGTGTATTTCTTGGCGATGGAGATGACGAGGCGAAGGTTGGCCTCGACCATTTCCTTTTTCGCGATGCGGGCCTCGCGCTCGCCCTTCTGCACCATGTTCACGATGCGGCGATATTCGGGCAGCGAGGTGCCGACCGCCTGCGCGATCTCCGATATTTCGGAGCGGATGCGCTCGACGGTTTCGCCCTCCGACGCGGCGAAGGCGGCGAATTTCTTGTCGATGCCGGCGGCGCGGTCGAGCCAGGTGTCATCGAGCTCGCTTCCGGTATAGCTTTCGAGAAAGGCCTTGCGCGGCACGCGGTGACGTTCGGCAAGGCGCAGCATCTGGCCGCCAAGCGCCATCAGGCGGCGGTTGTAGCTGTACAGCTGCTCGACCAGATATTCGATCTTGGCGCCGTGGAACTGGACGCTCTCGACCTCTGCGGTGAGGTCCTCGCGAAGCTTCTGGTACTTCTTCTCGTCGGCGGCCGGGAATTCGGTGCCGGCCTGGAGCGCGTCGAGGCGCGCGGACTGAAGCTTCGAGAATTTCTTGAAGAGCGAGGTGATGGTCGCGAACTTCTCGAGCGCCTGCGGCTTCAGCTGCTCTTCCATCTGGGCGAGGGAGAGCGCGTTCTCGTCATCGTCCTCTTCGGCCTGCGGCTTTGCCCGCCGCTCGACCATGTCGTCGTCCTCGTCACCATCCGCGGACGCCTCTTCGGGCTCGTCCTCTTCTTCCTTGATGGTCGGGCCGGCGGTCTTTTCGCTGATCTCGCCCTCGGCGCCTTCTTCGCCTTCCTCGGACTCGGCGATCTGCTCGGCGGTCGGGCCCTTCGACAGCATGGCTTCGAGATCGAGGATCTCGCGCAGCTGCATGCGGCCTTCGTTGAGGGCGTTCGACCAGTCGATGATGGCGTTGAAGGTCATCGGGCTTTCGCACAGGCCCCAGATCATGATGTCGCGGCCGGCCTCGATGCGCTTGGCGATGGCGATCTCGCCTTCGCGGCTGAGAAGCTCCACCGCGCCCATCTCGCGCAGGTACATGCGGACCGGGTCGTCGGTGCGGTCGACGGCTTCCTTCTTGACGGCCGCAGCGGGGCGGGGGCCGCCGTCGTCGAGCGGATCGACCTCGTCGTCGGCGCTGTCGTCTTCCTTGTCATCGTCGTCGTCCGAGGCTTCCTCGTTCTCGACGACGGTCACGCCCTGCTCCGAAAGCTGGGACATGATGTCCTCGATCAGCTCGTTCTGATCGGCAGGAAGAGCCTCATTGATCTCGTCGATCGTGATCGTGCCGCGCTTCTTGGCGCGCGCCATCATCTTCTTGATCGACGCATCGTTGAGGTCGATCAGCGGCGCATCGCCACTGTCCTGGGTTTCCGTTTCGACTGCTTCGTTTTTCGCCATGGTGGCCCTTAATCTCTCTGGCGCCGCTTAGTCGCTGCCGGCAAGCGTTGCCAGCCGCTCCTTCAATAACTGTTGCGCCTCGACGAGACGCTGCTGTTCAACGAGGGCCTCGTCGCTCAAATCCTGCATCAACCGGTTGGTTGCCGCAGCAAGCGCCGCCTCAATC
>JAEVYW010000080.1 GCA_023392555.1 Pseudomonadota bacterium
CCCGTATTCCGGAACCTCCGCATCGGGCGCCTTGCGCTGCCCGTTCGGCCGAACGACGGGCTCGCCCGAGGCCCGAACCGAACTTGCCCGGCCGTGATAGCCAATCGGCACATATTTATAGTTCGGCAGCAACGGATTGTCCGGCCGGAACTGCTTGCCGACATTGGTCGCGTGGTGAATGCCGACGTAGAAATCGGTGTAGTCGCCGATCAGGCACGGCACGTGCAGCCGCACCTCGCTCTGCCCGATGAGGCAGGGCTCGACGTCATCGCGATAGCGCTCGTCGCTAAGGATTTCCGACAGCCGCTGGCGAAGCGCACGGTGCACCACGGGACCGCGCGACAGCCAGGCATTGAGCACCGGCAGTGCCAGATCCTCGCGCCACTCCTCGTCGAGCAGATCGGCGATGCTGGTGAGGTCGAGCACATAGTCGCCGATCGCGACGCCGGGGCGACGAAGGCCCTTTGCTTCGGAGAAGATGCCCAGCGGCAAATTCTGCACCGGGTAGTCGCTTCCCGGCTGCGCACCGCGAACCCAGCTGACCCGCGACGGATCGTGCGTTTCATCGATTCCAATCACGGCAGCTTCGCTTTCGGAAAGCCCGTCCAGGCCATGTCATAGTCATGCTGCGACCGGTCGAGCGCGAACTGCGTCGGCAGATAGGGCCAGCAGGTCTCGACCATGAAGGCGAGCGTGTTGTCGATCTTGGCGGGCTGGAGCGCCGCCTCGCTCGCCTTGCGCCAGCTTTCGACGTCCGGGCCGTGCCCGCTCATCATGTTGTGCAGCGACAGGCCGCCCGGCGCGAAGCCGTCGGCCTTCGCGTCATAGGCGCCGTGGATGAGACCCATCGCCTCGCTCATCACGTTGCGGTGGAACCAGGGTGGGCGGAACGTATCCTCCGCCACCATCCAGCGCGGCGGGAAGATGACGAAGTCTGCATTCGCGCGGCCGTGGACGTTGCTTGGGCTGGTCAGCACGGTGAAGATCGACGGATCGGGATGGTCGAAGCTGACCGTGCCGATCGTGTTGAAGCGCGACAATTCGTAGCGGCACGGCGCGTAATTGCCGTGCCACGCCACGACATCCAGCGGCGAATGGTCGAGTGTCGTCGTCCACAGCGAGCCGAGATATTTCTGGACGACCTCGGTCTCTTCGTCGCGATCCTCGAACCAGGCGACCGGCGTTTCGAAATCGCGCGGATTGGCGAGGCCGTTGGATCCGATCGGGCCAAGGTCCGGCAGCCGGAACGGCAGACCATGGTTCTCGGCGACATAGCCTCGAGCCTCGCCATCGACCTCGACACGAAACTTCACGCCGCGCGGGATCAGCGCCACCGTCCCCGGCGGCACGTCCAGCCGCCCGAACTCGGTGACGAGTAATAGCGTGCCCGACTGTGGGATGATCAGCAGCTCGCCGTCGGCATCGACGAACACGCGCCGCGTCATCGACTTGGCTGCACGGTAAAGGTGAACCGCAACGCCTTCGAGATCGGACGGATCGCGGTTGGCGAGCATCGTCACCATGCCGTCGACGAAGTCTGCATCGGCAGGCAAATCGCCCGGCGGGTCCCAGCGCAGCCGGTTGGGCGGCAGCGGATCGTCAACCGTTCCCGGCGCGAACAAGGGCGCGCCCGTGTACCGCTCGAACGGCCGATGGTCCGCCGTCGGACGCATCCGGTAAAGCCAGCTGCGGCGGTTCTCGTGCCGCGGCGCGGTGAAGGCGCTGCCCGACAATTGCTCGGCGTAAAGGCCGAAGGCCGGCCGCTGCGGTGAATTGCGTCCCTTGGGAAGCGCGCCTTCGACGGCCTCGCTCTCGAAATGGCCGCCGAACCCGGACTGATAGCGCAAAGCGTTCGCCTGCATGGGCTGCCGTTAGAGCCTTGCCGCCACAAGTTCAAACGGGCGCAGCGTAGCCGTGGAGGGTTCCTGCGCGAACAGGAACCTGCACGACCTCGCCGCGCCCGCGCCGCGCGGGACTCGCCTACCGCGCGTTAGGCGTCAAAAGCGTGAGAGCTTAATTGACGTTGACGTTGATCTGGTCCGGGACCTTCACTTCGGTGGTCTTGCTGCCGAAACCGAGCTGGTCGCGGAACAGGAACAGAAGCACCAGGACGACGATGATCAGCAGGACCACGGCCAGAACGCCGCCACCCCCGCCGCCACCATCGGTCGTAACAACCGTCGTCCGTTCAACATCATCACGATCGTCCGCCATACTCGAGTCCTCCCTGTGGACCTGTTGTTGCAGCGTAACGAACGAACCTTTGAAACAGCGGTTCCGGCCTTTGTGCCGTACGGAAACCTTTGCAGCGCGAGCGGCGTTTCCTTGCCACAGAGCGATCAACCGAATTGGCAGAAGGAGAAGCCGGATGAGCAGCCTCGATCAGGTCCGCGAGCATATGCAGGTCATCGACGCGGAAGGCACTCCGCTCGGCAAGGTCGATCGCGTGGAAGGCGACAAGATCAAGCTGACCCGGGACAGCAGCGGCCAGGGAAGCCATGAAGGTCACCATCACTTCATCCCGGCCGGCCTCGTCTCCGACGTCGAAGGCGACACGGTCCGCCTGTCGGCTCGGATCGACGCGATCGAAAGCATCTTCCAGTCGGAAGAAGGCGAAACGAACTAGTCCTCGTCGCCACCGGCGCGTGCCAGTTCCCGGCACGCGTAGCGGTCGCGAATATGGCGATTGAAGTGAACGCCCTTGGCAAAGGCGCCGCGTAAC
>JAEVYW010000076.1 GCA_023392555.1 Pseudomonadota bacterium
CGCGGAAAGGCGCGGCCCTTTTTCTTATTGGGCGTTGGCGTCAGCGTTGGCGCCGAGCCCCTGGTCGTCGACCGCGTCGAGCCCGTTCGGGGCCTCGTTCAGAAGAGCGTCGGCCTCGTTGAGCCCCTGATCCTGCTCGCTACTCGGCGCAGTGCTGTCGCCGCACGACGAAATGACGAGAGCCGCGAGACAGATGAGCCGCTTCATGCCCTAACCCCTAACAAAAAGGGCCACGCAGCCGAAGCCGCGCGACCCCATTTCATAAGCCGGAACGCTTAGTTGGCGTTCGCAACCGAATCCGCAGCGTTCTCAACCGCATTGCCGCTGGCGTCAGCAGCGTTGGCGATCTCGTTCGTCGCATTGTCGAGTGCCGCGTCGGCCGCAGCAGCCGAGTCATTGACGGCCGCAGTCGTTTCCGACTCAGCCGCATTCTCGACGTTCGCTTCGTTGCCGACAGCATTTTCCTCGGTCTTCGACTGGCAAGCCGCCAGGCCGAGCGCGAGAACCGCAACGGTCACTGCAATCTTCTTCATGATCGTTCCATTCCCTCAAAAAGACGTGGCCTCCGGGCCACGAGCAGCCTGTCCGACGAGTCTTTCAGGCCGGCGCGGGCCAATAATGGGCACCTCCCAGCGGCGCAATGCAGTTTCGCACCTGCGAAAAGCACGCCGAAACGAGGATTTGGCGCCTTTCCGAGTTTGACATATAAAGTTTTCTTTATATCAGCTTCCGGACGATGGACGCGCTTCCACTAGCAGACCTTTTGCAGGCCCTTGCCGACCCGACCCGGCTCAGGATCCTGTCGCTGTTGCGCCAGATGGAGCTGTCCGTGGGTGAGCTCGCTCAGCTTTTGCAGCAAAGCCAACCGCGCGTCTCGCGACACGTCCGTATCCTGACCGACGCCGGAGCTGTCGAACGGCGCAAGGAAGGCAGCTGGGTGTTCCTGACCATTGCCGGTGAGGATCGCTCCGCTCCCATGTTCGCATTGATCGATGCGTGGACCGACCAGACCACCGGCGACGAGTTTGCAGAGGACGCGTCGAAGCTCGCCGGCATCCGCGCCGAGCGCGCTGAAGCAGCCACCCGCTATTTCGCGTCTCACGCGGATGTTTGGGACCAGATCCGCTCACTTCACGTCGCGGAGAGTGAGGTCGAGCAGGCGATTGGCCGCGCTCTTGGGAACGATCCGCTTGGCCGCCTGGTCGACGTCGGCACGGGCACAGGCCGCATGATCGAGCTGTTCGGTCGAAACGCGGGCTTTTCGATCGGTATCGACCGCTCGTCCGAAATGCTCCGCCTTGCCCGCACGAAGCTGGACGCCGCCGGCATCCCTTCCAGCCTTCGTCAGGGTGACATGTATGCGCTGCCGCTCGATGACTGCAGCGCCGACACGATCATCATCCACCAGGTTCTGCACTACGCCCACTCGCCGGCCGAAGCCGTCGCCGAAGCCGCCCGTGTGCTCGCTCCCGGGGGACGGCTGCTGGTCGTCGATTTCGCCGCCCACGACCGCGAGGATTTGCGCGAACGCGACGCCCATGTCCGCCTAGGCTTCGACGACGAGAGCATGGCGGCCTGGTTCAACACTGGCGGGCTGACCGTCGATCATATCGAGCATCTGGAGGGCGGAGAGCTGACCGTAACCTTGTGGCGTGGCGAAAAGGCCTCCGAGCGTAAGCGGAGGGCCGCATGAACGTGCACGAAGGCTTTTCCGAACGGCCACCTCTCTTCGCGGAAGCGCGCGGCGACGTTCAGGTGAGCTTTGAATTCTTCCCGCCCAAGACGGAGAAGATGGCCGAGACCCTGTGGCAGTCGGTGCAGACGCTCGCGCCGCTCCAGCCCCGCTTCGTCTCCGTGACTTACGGCGCTGGAGGATCGACCCGCGAGCGCACCCACCAGACGGTTGAGCGCATCCTCAAGGAAACTTCGCTGACGCCGGCCGCGCATCTGACCTGCGTCGGCGCGAGCAAAGCCGAGATTGACGGGATCGCTCGCGAATATTGGCAGCTCGGAGTCCGCCACATCGTCGCCCTGCGCGGCGATCCGCCCGAGGCCGGCACGAAGTACCAGCCGCACCCGGACGGCTACCGCGATGCGTGCGAGCTCGTTGCCGGCCTGAAGAAGGTCGCACCATTCGACATTTCGGTCGCTGCCTATCCCGAGTGCCACCCGGACTCATCGTCGCGACAGTTCGACATCGAGAATCTGAAGCGCAAGGTCGATGCGGGCGCGGACCGCGCGATCACCCAATTCTTCTTCTCCGCCGACTGCTTCTTCCGCTTTCGCGACGACGCTGCGGCAGCGGGTCTGGACGTCGAGATCGTGCCGGGCATCCTGCCGGTCTCGAACGTCGCCACGACCCGTCGCTTCGCCGCGACCTGCGGCGCAAGCATCCCGCATTGGCTGGACGACATGTTCGAAGGGCTCGACGATCTGCCTGCCGCCCGCACCCTGATCGCGGCGACCGTCGCTGCAGAACTGTGCGGTCAGCTTTACGCGGGCGGGGTCCGGCACTTCCACTTCTACACCTTGAACCGCGCGGAGCTCAGCTACGCCATCTGCCACCTCCTCGGAGTTCGCGCGAAATGACCGCGTCCCAAGCCCTTCGCGCCGAAGCCTCCAAGCGGATCCTGATCAAGGATGGCCCCTACGGAACCGGTATCCAGGCCGAAAAGCTCGACGCGGACGCTTATTGCGCCGGCCTCGACCTGATGAAGGACCAGAAGGGCAACAACGACCTTCT
>JAEVYW010000096.1 GCA_023392555.1 Pseudomonadota bacterium
CCTCGAACCCTATTTCTGCACCTGACCTTCGCGGAATCGCGCAGGTGAGTTGGGACAAAGACAACCCGATTTCGTGGGGAATAGGAGACCAGACATGGCCAAGTTTCTTAAGCTGATCCGTAACGAAGAAGGTGCAACCGCCATCGAGTACGGCCTGATTGCCGCTCTCATCGCCGTTGCCGCGATTGCAGCTCTGACGCGCGTTGGCGGTCAGCTGCAGACGACCTTCAACTCGGTCGGCTCGTCGCTCGAGGGTGCGAACACGCCTGCTTCGTAATAGCGAGAGCAGCTAAAAAAGGGCGGCGGCGTCGAAGGACGCCGCCGCTTTTTTATTGTCGTTCGAAATCGCAGGCGCCGGTTACCAGCGGTCGCGCATCCGCTCTGCGCGCCCTGACCTTGGCTCAAAATCGCGGTCGCGATCCATTCGGCGATCTCTCCAGTGCATCTCGCGATCCCAGCTGCCGAGGCTCTTCAATCCTTCCTCGTCCAGATTGACGCGATAGCCGCCTAGCCGGGTGTCGAACCGAAGCTGATCCCAATGCAGCGGATAGAAGCGCTCGTCGAAGCCCAGGAAACCGCCGCCATGCTTCAGCACGGCGTAGACTACGTGGCCCTCGAGCTTGTCGACCATGAAATTGTGAACGGTGCCGAGGCGGTCGCCGTTGCGGTCGTACACCGGCGTCCCTTCGACCTTGTTGGAGGCTATCAACCGGTCGGTCTCGTCACGAGGGATCCCCTCGCGATTGTCGTCCGGCCCAAAGCCGCGACGCTCGCTCCTGCCGCGTGACCGTCCGCCAGAGCTTTCGTCGTCCAACAGGCTTCCCCAGCCGCCCATGCGGCTGCGGCCGTAGTCGCCGCGGTCGTCGCGGCGGTCTCGGTCGCTGAACAGGGCGCCGCGGTCCCGGTCGCCGTAATCCCGATAGCCGCGGTCCATCCGGTCGCGCCGGTCGCGGCTCATCAAATCGTCGTCAAAGCGATCATGACGAGGCATGTCAGGGCTCCTTTCATGAGGTCGGGCGGCGGCCGCTCGGGAGTTGAAAGACGGCCGCCGCACTTGTGATATCAATGACTTGCGAGTCGACCCGTTCCGCCTCTCATCGCGGTTGAGGGGCCAGCCGTCGAAGGGGCCTCAACCCACCGCTGTTTGACCCTCGTCCGGTCGCATGGCACGGCCCTCGCGATGGCAATCGACGAGCCCGAACAGCAGGCGCAGAAGACCTGGGGAGGCCGCTTCCGCGCGTCGGCATCTGCGCTGATGGCGCAGATTAACGCGTCCATCGGGTTCGACAAACGGCTGTGGCGCGAGGACATCGCGGGATCGAAGGCGCATGCGACGATGCTGCGCGACCAGGGCATTATCGGCGCCGACGATGCCGAGGCTATCCTGAAGGGCCTCGACCAGATCGCCGAGGAGTTCGAGCGCGACGGTGTGCCCGAGCGGATCGAGCTCGAAGACATCCACATGACCGTCGAGCATCGGCTGTCTGAACTGATCGGGCCGGCGGCCGGCCGGCTTCACACGGCGCGGTCAAGAAACGACCAGGTCGCGACCGATTTCAAATTGTGGGTGCGCGCCGCGTGCATCGCGGCGGACGATGCAGTCGCCGACCTTCAGCGCGTTCTGGTCGATGTCGCGGACACTCATGCGGAAACCGTCATGCCGGGCTTCACGCATCTGCAGATCGCGCAGCCGGTCACGCTCGGTCATCACCTGATGGCGTACTTCGAGATGCTTCGCCGCGACCGTTCCCGTTTCGCAGCAGCGCGCGATCGCGCGAACGAAAGCCCGCTCGGCAGCGCGGCCCTGGCCGGGACCGGCTTTGCGCTCGACCGCGATGCAACTGCAGTAGCGCTCGGCTTCGATCGGCCGACCGCGAACAGCCTCGACAGCGTGTCCGACCGCGACTTCGCGCTCGATTATCTGACGGCGGCCGCCCAGTGCAGCCTTCACCTCTCGCGCCTGGCAGAGGAGCTGATCCTGTGGGCAACGCCGCAGTTCGGCTTCCTTCAACTGTCCGACGAATATTCGACCGGATCGTCGATCATGCCGCAGAAGCGCAACCCCGATGCAGCCGAGCTGGTGCGCGGGCACAGCGGCCGGATCGTCGGCGCGCTCAACTCGCTGATGATCACGATGAAGGGCCTGCCTCTCGCTTATTCGAAGGACATGCAGGACGATAAGCAGCCCGTCTTCGAAGCTCACGATTTGCTGATGCTGTCGCTTCAGGCGCTCGCGGGAATGCTGGCGACGTGCCGCTTCGTGCCCGAACGGATGCGCGCCGCGGCGGAGCAGGGATTTTCGACCGCTACCGACCTTGCCGATTGGCTCGTGCGCGAAGCCGGGGTGCCGTTCCGCGAAGCGCACCACATCACCGGCCGCGCGGTGAAGCTGGCCGAGGATCGAGGCTGCGGCCTGGCCGATCTGCCGCTCGACGCATTGCGCGAGATGGATGAGCGGATCGACAACCGGGTCTTCGACGTGCTCAGCGTCGATGCTTCGGTGCGCAGCCGTACGAGCTATGGCGGCACTGCTCCCGAACGTGTCCGCGAGCAGGTCGCCCTGGCGAAGGCCGAACTAGGACTCTAGCCGCCGCTTCCGCTGCGCCAAGGTGCGCAGACGCAGTGCATTCAGGCGAATGAACCCGGCCGCGTCGCGGTGGTCGTAGCTGCCGCTACCTTCCTCGAACGTGACGAGGTCCTGGTCGTAGAGCGTTTGCTTGCTCGACCGGCCTATCACCGTCGCATTGCCCTTGTAGAGCTTCATCGTGACGCGGCCGGTGACGTGCTCCTGACTTTTGTCGATCGCCGCCTGCTGCATCTCGCGCTCCGGCGAGAACCAGAAGCCGTTGTAGATCAGGCTCGCATAGCGCGGCATCAGCTCGTCCTTGAGGTGCGCCGCCCCGCGGTCGAGCGTG
>JAEVYW010000131.1 GCA_023392555.1 Pseudomonadota bacterium
CCCTGCGCGGCCAGACCAATGGCGATGCCGCCGATGCCGAGGCCGGCGACCAACGCGGTGACGTTGACGCCGAGATTGTCGAGGATGACGACGATCGCGAGGGCGAACAAGGCGACGCTGACCAGCACGCGGATGATCGACGTCGCATTGCCGAGGGTCGATTCCGCTTCGCTGCTGCCGACGCGACGGGCGATCAAAGCAAGAATCAGCTCGCGCGCCCAGACTGCGCCCTGGAGTGCGAAGGCGATGATGAAGCCGATGTCGACCAGCCGCTGTGCCTTGGCGGGCGGCTCGGAATAGGTCGCGACGATGTCGATCGCGGCCATGACCATGAACAGCACGCTGGTTCGCGCAAGCACGCGGCCGATGATGCTCCGCCAGCCGAGCCGCTGCCCTTCCGTCTCGCGAGCGACCATGCGCTGGCCCACCATCCGGGCGATCAGCATCAGGGCGACGATGACGGCGGCGACGAGGGCGCCGAGAAGCACTCCGTCGCGGTTGGCGACGAGCCAGGATAGCAGGCCCTGCGTCGGCCTGATCGGGTTCAGGTTCGGCGACATGGGGCAGGCTTGTGGCGGGCGTCGAACGCCTGATCAAGCCGTGGCGGAGGCGGACTCGGCGGCTGGGCGAACCTTCTCCAGTCCGGCCTTCGCTGCCTGCACAGCGGCATCAGCCGTCTTTTCAACGGCTTCGGCGTTCTTGCGTTTGCGGCGCTTCTTTCCGGCAAGGAAGTCGAGAAGTCCGACTTCTTCGGACGACAGCCACTTGCGGCCGCGCCGACGCTCCATGCCGCTGAGCGGATCGCGAGGATTTTCACGTGCGACATCGATCAGCTTGGGATGCACGTAGGATTTGCGGCTGATCGCGGGCGTGTTGCCGAGAGCTTCCGCCACCGGCTCGAGCACGGTTTTCAACGAGATCCGGGCTTTGTCATGCTCTTGCGCCGTCAGCATCTGGTCGAAGGCGATCACGCTGGCGCCCCAGGTCCGGAAGTTCTTCGCGGTGAAGTCCCCACCGCTCGCCTGGCGGATGTATTCGTTCACGTCTGCGGAGGTGATCGGGCAGGAGTCCCCGTCGTCGTTGATGTACTGGAACAGGTGCTGACCCGGCAGCTCGTCGCACTTGGCGACGATGCGCTTCAGGTTCGAATCGCGAAGCGGGACCTCGTGAACGATCCCGTGCTTTCCGGTGAAGCGCATCATCAGCTTGTTGCCCTTGCGCTTGACATGCCGGGACCGCAGCGTCGTCGCTCCGAAGCTCTTGTTGGCGCGGGCGTATTGCTCGTTGCCGATGCGCAGATATTCGGTGTCGAGAAGACGAACGACCGCGGCCAGCACGGCCTCGCGGCACAGGGACCGCTTCCGCAGGTCCGCGGCGACCTTCTTGCGTAGCTTCGGCAAAGCCGCTCCGAATTCGAGTGTCCCGGTATATTTCTTCTTGTCGCGCCGGGCGCGGAAGCCGGCGTGGTAGCGATACTGCTTGCGGCCACGAGCATCGACGCCGGTTGCCTGCAGGTGCCCGTTCGAGTCCTTGCAGAACCAGGCGTTTTCATAAGCCGGCGGCAAGGCGATCGCGTTGAGCCGATCAATCTCGTCGCGGTCCGTTATGCGCTTCCCGCTATCGTCGAAATATTGCCAGTAACGGCCGTTCTTCTTGCGCGTGTAGCCCGGCTCGCTGTCGCTGCTGTGGCGCAGCCTGACGCTACTCGGCTTTTCGTCGCTCATAGGCAGGACTAAGCGAGTGCCAAGCGGGACGGTTCCGTAACGGAGTACATCATGAAGGACGTATCAGCCACGAAGGTGTTGATCGTCGCGACCAGCGGCTTCGAGGAGTGGGAGCTGTTCGGCCCGCTCCGAATCCTGCGCGAGCGCGGCGCCGAGGTGAAGCTGGCCTCGCTGGACCTGAAGCCGATCCAGGCGACGGTTCATGACGATCCGGGCAAGACCATCCGGCCCGACCTCACCATAGACGACGCCCGCGCGGAGGATTTCGACGCGCTGATTCTTCCCGGCGGGGTACGCAATCCCGACCAGCTGCGAATGCATCGGAACGCCATCGAGCTGATCCGCGCATTCGCTGAAGCAGGAAAGCCGGTGGCGGCGATTTGTCATGGGCCGTGGCTGCTCGTGGAGGCCGACCTGTTGCGCGGACGGACGGCGACGGCCTGGCCTTCCATCCGAACCGACCTCAAGAATGCAGGCGCCAACGTGGTGGACGAAGCGGCCGTCACCGACGGCAATATCGTCACCAGCCGCAATCCCGACGATGTGGAAGCGTTCACCGGCGCTGTGATCGCTTTGCTGGAGCAGGCGAAGCAGGAAAGTCGCGTGAACGCCTAACCGGCTGGAAACTAATTTGCCGTAGTCCGCTCGGTCATGAGGGGACGCGGGACAAGCATTTTCTGGGGCGTGGCACTGGAAGCGGTGCCGTCGGCGCTGTTCGGTACGTCGGCCGGCTTTTGCACGGGCAAGGTCATGCGGCTCGCACCGCTGAGTTTCCTGCCGCTCGCCGTGGGGGCAGCTGCTTTCGCGGTGGCCTGGCTGGTGCTGCGGCTATTCCGTGGCAATCAGCCGCAGTTTCCAATGCCGGTCTTCGATCCTGCCGATTACGAGCCGGAAATCGCCGAAGCTGTCGCGGATGAGCTCCTGCTCGAGGAACGCGTCGAGCCTGAAGAGGAAGAGGAGCTTCTCCTCGAAGTCCGAGCCTGGCCGACGGCAGAGGACTCCCGCGTCATTCGCTTGTTCGATCCGGCAAGGATGCCGACGGCCGGAGAGCTTCAACAGCGCATCGATCGGCACCTGCAGTCGCCCAACCGGGTCATTCCCGACGCGGCGCAGGAGCTTCACGATGCGATTGCCGCCCTTCGGCAATCCCTGCGTTGATCCTTTTCTAGTTTTCGATCGTCAGCGCTTCGACGGCGAAGCTCAGCGAGCCATCGGCTTCGCGCACCGGTTCCGACGGCACGACGATATCTGCGACCACCTGGCGCGGTAAGGCGAACTCCGCATCCGCCAGACCATCCGTCAGCCGGGCATGAAGTGCGTCCGCATCCGGTCCAACCAACCGGAAGGCAAACTCGTGACGCTCGCCGACAAAAGTAAGCGATTGCCAATCCGTTGAACGGTAATGAGTAAGCAAAATCCTATCACGTGTTAGAGACGCTCGGTCGAGAAACGCGCGAAGCAGGGCTGAAGCAGCAGTGGACATGGGCAGGCGATTCATTGGGCGGATTCCAGAAAGGCGCGGACTCGCAACACCGTCGAAGGACGGGGTTCGCGGCCGTTGCGCAGGTCGAATACAAAGCGTGGATCGCCAACCGCGTCCCTGCCGAAACGGGTTGGCGCGGTTTGGCTCCGATTCAGGAATTTCTCGACTTCACGAAGTAGGTGCACTTGCTATCCCTCTTACCAGGGTGTTTCGACTCGGCTCCCATTCAATTCCAACGCAATTCCTACTTGTCTAGGGACTTACCTACTCATATGATCTTGCCATGTTGAACGATCCGCGACTGGTGCTGGAAAAGCTCTGTGCCGAGCGCGGTGAGGACTTTGCGGGCCTTTCGCGGATGCTCGGGCGCAATCCGGCCTATATCCAGCAATATGTGAGGCGTGGTGTGCCGAAGAGGCTAGGCGAGGAGGAGCGGCGCAAGCTCGCCCGATATTTTTCGATTTCTGAGTCCTTGCTTGGCGGCCCTGCAGAAGAGCCGGGGGTTGGGGGGCTCATCTCCGTCATGCGGACGCCGGTGCGTGCGTCGGCCGGTCCGGGTTCCATTCCCTACGAGGAAACGGGAAAACCCTATCTGGCGTTCGACGAGGCCTGGCTGAAGGCGCTGACGGCGTCACCCGCAGCCCGCCTGTCGATCATCCGCGTGGAGGGGGATTCGATGGCGCCTACCCTGGGCAGCGGTGATGACATCCTCGTCGATCTCGGTGACTGCGCCGACCGGCTTCGGGACGGCATCTATGTGCTGCGCGCGGACGACGCCTTGGTCGTCAAGCGCCTTGCCCTTCACCCCGTCGGGCGGCGGGTCACTGTGCAATCCGACAATCCTGCTTATCCGGACTGGCCTGATTGTGGGATCGACGAGATCAACTGCATCGGCCGGGTCATCTGGGCCGGCCGCAAGATCGGCTGAATCAAGCGCTCGCGATGGCGCGGTAGCAGGCGTCGTAGCGCTCGACGCCGAGTTCGACGTCGAAGATGGGCTGGGCCCGTGCGCGGACGTGTGCAGGGTCTTCGGAGCGCGCCTCAATCGCCGCGATGGCGTCGCGGTACGCCTGAACGCTGAACTCCTTGATGGCGACGCCGCAGCCGGTCTCTTCGACCAGCTCTGCGACGTCGCCGACGCCCGCGTTGGTGACGATCGGCAGGCCTAAGGCGATCAACTCCGCCATCTTCGTCGGGGAGCTTGCGGTCTTCGAGTAGACCGGGCGGATGAAGAAGAGCCCCAGGTCGGCGGCGGCCATGAACCGAGGGACTTCTTCACGAGTGGCCGATCGGATGATGAAGGCATCTTCAGTGAGACCCTTGGCTCTCGACGTGGGTATGATCGAAGATGGGGATTGGGGGGTCACGAACAGGAAACGGGCGTCCGGGAAACGCTCGCGATAGACTTTGAAGAAGTCGAGCATCTCGTCGAGCAGGTACCAGCTGCCGATCGAGCCGAGGTAGGCAACCACGCGCTCCTGTGGCCCGATGCCGAGCGCCTTGCGAGCTTCGTCGCGCTTGGCACGGGAAATCATCGGAAAGTGCGAGAAATCCACGCAGCACGGGATCACCGTGACGTCGTTCGCGCCGAGGCGCCCGCCCGTCATGCGCGCCAACTCCGATCGCCCCCGATGTGTGAGGCTGATCACGTGACTCGCCTCCTTGAGCAGCTCTCTCTCAAGCGCCTTGAAGTGCCGGTAGACCATACGGAAGAACGGGTTCGAGAGAGGCCAGCTTCCGCCCTCCTTGCGCTCGTCCGGGAAGAAGCCGCGCATGTCGAACAGGAAGGGCACCCCGAACTTGCGCCTTAGTGACATGCCGACCGAGGCGGGGATGTAGCTTCGGCAATGAACCAGGTCGAAGCCGGTCTCGCGCTGCAAGGCGTGAGCGCGTCGCCGAAGGGCGCGTACATTCCAGATCCGCGAAGCGATCGGCGGTCGCTGGCGGTAAGGCACAGGCACCCAGCGGATGTTGGCGTCCTCAAGCAGCCTGCGGACCTTCTCACCCTCCGACGCGAAGGCGGCCGCCTTCTCCATGGTGAGTAGCGTGATGCGATGGCCGAGCCGGCTCAGCCCAATCAGATAGGGGATCACTTGCGACCGGCCCAACGGATCGGTCATGCCGTCGATCGAAATGTAGAGGACATTTAGCACGGTCCCCGACTGCGGTTTCTGAC
>JAEVYW010000166.1 GCA_023392555.1 Pseudomonadota bacterium
CGCGAAGATCGTCGGCGAGAGGGTCGATCCCGACTACGTCGCCGCCGAAGTTGAAGCTCAGGCCGCAGCCGCCGCTTCCGACCTCGAGAATTCGGTCGTTGGCGCGGATGGGGCGGACCTTGTCGACTTTCCCGCGAATGTTGGCGGCGTGCGCGCGCATGTCGGCGACGAGTTGATCCTCGCGCCCGCGCCATTCCTCACGGAAGGAATGCATATAATTGAGCTGGCGTTCGCGGGCCCGGGCGGCCCTGCGGCGATCGACTGCGCTGACTCGGCCCGGCATTGCGACTCCCGACGATCCTCGCCGGAGGTGCTAGGCCGTCATTGAGGTTCGGCGCAATGCCGTGGTGCTAGGCGATCTTGTCGGCGTAGATCATGCGGCCGCCGGCGAGGCGACGCATCACGCTCCACTGGTCGGCGCGGCTGAAGGCGAAGCAGCCTTGCGAGCGGCCGAGCTTGCCGGTCTGCGCGACCATCTCGGGTTCGGCGTACCAGGCATTGTGAATCACGATCGCACGCGATTCGGCGTTGTTGTTCGTCCAGTCGAGGCCCTGGGTCTTCATCGAAAGACCGTATTTGCCCTGGTAATATTCGCCGGTGATGTAGGTGCCGTTCGACGTCGCCTCCGATCCGGGTTGGTTCGAGAAACGCTCGAGGAAGCCGGTATGGGCGCGGTCGGAACCGCTGCCGTGGGCGACGCGGAAGCTTTCCACGGTGCCGTTCATCAGGTCGACGAGGTGGAAGCGCGGGTCACGTGACGCGAGCGAGAAATCGACGATGCCGATCGTGTCGCGAGCGCGGACCTGGTAGCGGTGCGCTTCGAGCGCAGCCTTGGCCTTCTGAAACAGGACCGGATTGATCCCTGCAGGAGCGGCGGGCTGGGCCGGCGCCAGCGGCGCAAGCGGATCGCGCGGAACCGGCGGCGGAGCGTAAACTACCGAGGGCAGACCGACGGAGCTCGCCGCAGACGAGAGCATGGCCCCCGCCGCACCGACAGCACCCCAGCGCAACACTTCCCGGCGATTCAACGTCATTGCTACCCCGCTCTTCACGAGGTCGGCTTATACGCGTCGGAGGGTTAATCGCCGATAACCAAGTCCGTGCAATCGTTTAGCTCATCGCGCCGAACGTTCGATTCACCGCACCCAGTGGAACAGAAGCTCGCTTGTAACGGGTTCGAGGTGGTGCTAGGGGCGGCGGCCCGACCCGGCGTGAAGCGCTGGGCGATTGGCCTTGGCATATGCGTTGGTGCAGATGGCGGGGCGCGATAAAGCAGATTTGGAGATTTATGCAGATCGTCGTTCGCGACAATAATGTCGACCAGGCGCTTCGCGCGCTGAAGAAGAAGCTGCAGCGCGAAGGCGTTTATCGCGAGATGAAGCTGCGCCGCCACTACGAAAAGCCGTCGGAGAAGCGTGCGCGCGAGCGTGCCGCAGCGATCCGTCGTGCTCGCAAGCTCGAGCGCAAGCGCGCCGAGCGCGAAGGCAGCCGCTAAGCCTTTCGGCCGCGGCGCCACCTGATGTCCGTAAGCGAAACCGCTCACCGTCGGGCGAATCGCGGCCGGTCCGCGAAGCTTTTGGTCGGCCTGATCGCCGTCATTGCGGCCGGGATCGGCCTTGCATGGCTGGGCGCGGGCCCGCTTCGCGGCGAAACGACGCCGACCGGCGTTCGCATTCGCACGGTGACGGAGGGCAGCGGCCCCTACATCCAGCCGGTTGACGGCGTGATGGTGGACTATGAAGGCCGCCTTGCCGACGGCACGGTCTTCGACAGCAGCGCGACCCATGGCGGTCCGCAGCCGATGATCGCGGGCCAGGTGATTCCGGGCTTCGCCGAGGCTTTGGGCAAGATGCAGAAGGGCGGATCGTACAAGATCCACATTCCGGGCGCTCAGGCCTATGGCGCCAACCCGCCCCCGGGCAGCCCGTTCGGCCCCAATGCAGACCTCAACTTCGACGTAAAGATCGTCAACGTCGTGCCCAATGCGGCACTGATGGCAGGCGCTCAGGGTCAGCCCGGAGCTGAAGCTCCGCAGGCTCAGCCGGGCGCCGAGCAGCAGCTTCCGCCGCAGGGCGCTCCGCAGCAGCCCTAAGTCTTCGCGGCCCTCGGCTTGCGCTTCGGCGCGGCCGCTTCCTTGTCCGCCGCAACCACTTCGGGATCTTCATCCTCCTCAGCAGCCCTCTGGCGGCTGAGGTCCATCAGAACCACTTTCAGCGTTGCCAGGATTGGGTCGGCGAACAGCACGCCTAGAATGCCGAACAGCGCGCCCATCAGCAGCTGCATGGCCAAGACTATGGCCGGCGCGAGGTCGACCGTACGCCGCGCGATGTACGGCACGACCAGATAGCCATCGATGTTCTGGACGAAGAAATAGACGAAGATGGCGTAGAAGCCCTGATGCGGGCCGGCGCTGAAGCCCACGGCGACCATCAGCACGCCGGACGTGATCGCTCCGATATTCGGGATGAAGGCGCGCAGGCCGGTGACGAGGCCGAGCAGCGCCGCCATCGGCACTCCGCCGATCATCAGCATGAACCAGGTGAACACGCCCTCGAAGATCATTCCGACGAGGCGCCCGAACAGCAGGCGGCGAAGCGTGAAGCCAACATGGTCGGCGATCCGGTAGAAGCGCGCGCGGTGGCGCAGCGGCAGCATCCACGCGATTCCGCGGTCGTAAAGCCGCGGCTCCGCCGCAAGGAATATGCCAATGACGATCATCGCGATGATGCTGGTGACGGCGCCGAGCACGCTGCCGACCGCCGATGTCAGGCGTCCAACCGATCCGAGCAGCTGACTGCCGAGGTTTGTCGGAGGGCCCTTGGGAACAAGCCCCAGGCCGGCGGCGGTCTCGATCAATTTGTTGAACTGCGCGGTGACGACCAGCCGCAACGTCTCCGCCTGGGCAGCGATGGTCGTCCCGGCGAAGTACACGACCCAGCCGATGAACCCAAACCCGAGCAGGATCGTCAGCAGCAGTCGCCAGCCGCGTGGGATCGGAAGGAAGCGGCCGAGCGCTCTCGCGCCGCCGTCGAGGAACACCGCGAAGATGGCGCCGCCGACGATCAGAAGCAGCGGCTGAGCGAGGACGATGATCCCGACGATGACCAGCGCAAGACCGAGCCAGACGGCGGCCTTCGCAAGTTCGCGGCGCACGAGGGGGTCGCGGAACTCGGCAGGGCCCGGCCGTTCGACATGGGGTTCGACCGTCGCGGGCGCCTTCGCCATTCTACGCTATTCCTTCCTTGCTCTCAGCGAATCGCCGGCGCGGCCTGAACGCAGGGACTGGATCCAGCTGATCGGGTTCAGGGTCTGTGCCGTCCCGTCGAGCGAGAAAGTGATGAACTCCGCACGTCCGCCAATATTTTCCCACGGAACCGGTCCACCGAGGCCGTTTTCGGGCGGGCCGAGGCTGAAGCGGCTGTCGGCGCTGCGATCGCGGTTGTCGCCCATCAGGAAGACGTGGTCCGGAGTCACCTTCACCGGCCCGTAATTGTCACCTGGGCTGTCCGCGCCGAGATCGATCGTGTCGTAGGTCACGCCGTTGGGTAGAGTCTCGCGAACGATCGGCAGGCGGCAGTAGCCCTTGCCGTCGGGGCCGGTCACTTCGAAGCCCATGAACTGGCTGCTGCAGGGGACGTTGGCGTCGACGGGGATCATTGCCGGCGGGCGTGAGACGGATTTCACGGGCTTGCCGTTGATGACCAGGCGGCCGCCGCGGACTTCGATCGTGTCGCCCGGAAGGCCGATGACGCGCTTGATGTAATCGTCGCTCTGCCCCGGAGGCGTGACGATGACGATGTCGCCGCGCTCCGGCATCTTGCCGAGCAGGCGTCCGCTCCAGTGCGGCAAGACGTGGAAGCTGGGCGACACCCACGACCAGCCGTAGGGATATTTGCTGACGACCAGGCGGTCGCCCTTGAGCAGCGCCGGCATCATCGATTCCGACGGGATGTAGAAGGGCTTGGCGATGAAGCTGTGGAACAGCAGCACCGCGAGAAGGACCCAGAACAGACCCTTGATCTCGCGCCAGAGCGCGGAGCCCTTGGACTCCTTCGGCGTCTCGGCCGGCGGGGCTGCGTTTTCCGCGGCCACTACGCCAGTGTCATTCTCGGCCAATCAGGGCTCCAGCTTGCGGGCGGTCAGGATGACGAAGGCCTGCGCCCAGGGGTGATCGTCGGTCATCGTCAAATGTACATCGATGGCGTGGCCTTCCGGCGCAAGGGCGTCAAGCCGCGCCCGCGCCCCGCCGGTCTGGTGCAGGGTCGGCGCGCCCGACGGTGCGTTCACTACACCGATGTCCTTCATGAACACGCCGCGCTTGAAGCCGGTGCCGACGGCCTTAGAGAACGCTTCCTTCGCCGCGAAGCGCTTGGCCAGCGTGCCGGCGATGGTGTGCGGGCGCGATGCGGCCTTCTTGCGCTCGACATCGGTGAAGACGCGATTGAGGAAGCGGTCGCCGAAGCGGTCGAGCGAATTCTGGATCCGCTCGATGTTGCACAGGTCGGAGCCGATGCCGATGATCGTCATCTCGCTTCATCCATCAGAGAGCGCATCCGGCGGACGCTGGCGTCGAGCCCGGTGAAGATCGCCTCGCCGATCAGGAAATGACCGATGTTGAGCTCGGCCAGCTGCGGAATGGCCGCGACCGGCACGACATTGTCGAAGGTCAGGCCGTGGCCGGCGTGCGGCTCGATGCCGTTCTTGACCGCGAGTGCCGCGCAATCGGCAATGCGCTTGAGCTCGGCGGCGCGTTCTTCGCCTTCCACGTGGGCGTAGCGGCCGGTGTGAAATTCGACGACCGGAGCGCCAAGGCGGACGGCAGCAGCAACCTGTTCCTCCGACGGCTCGATGAACAGGCTGACGCGGATATTCGCTGAGCCAAGCTTCTCGACAAAGTAAGCGAGATGATTGTGCTGCCCGGCGGCGTCCAGACCACCCTCGGTCGTCCGCTCCTCGCGCTTTTCGGGGACGATGCAGGCCGCGTGCGGCTTATGGCGCAGCGCGATGTCGAGCATCTCCTCGGTCGCGGCCATTTCGAGGTTCAGCGGCAAGTCGATCTCGGCCATCAGCCGGTCGATGTCGGCGTCGGTGATATGCCGGCGGTCCTCACGCAGGTGCGCGGTGATGCCGTCGGCTCCTGCTTCAGCCGCGACGATGGCCGCCCGAACCGGATCGGGATGATCCCCGCCGCGCGCGTTCCGAATCGTCGCGACGTGATCGATGTTGAGGCCGAGGCGGAGGGTCATCGGCAAGCCACCGCCGACAGCAGATCGAATGCGAAACCCTTTCCTTCCCATGGGTCGCCGAGATTAGTCGGCCGCTTGCGGCTGAACATGATCAGCGCTCGGCCGGTCTCCGGCAGAAGGTAGTTGCGCAGTTCGATTCCTCCCACCAGGCCCTGCCGCTCGACAATTTTCACGGGCGACGCACAGCCTGTGAGCGGCGCTGGATATGTCCATTGGAATGCGTTGAGGAATCCGTTGGACTCCGACGCCGTCCACATCTGATCGAGCTGCGCCTTGGGGACGAGCTTGCCCCGAAGCAGCGCATGGTCGAACCGCCAGAGATCCTGCACCGTCCCATATGCGCCCGCCGACGCGCCATTGACGCCGAGATTCAGCAAAGCGTCCACGTCGCGATATTCGCCGATCGGGAGGACGTGACCAACGGGCTTCTGGCCGAAGGCGAACATGCCGACGCTGGTCAGGCCCAGCGGCCCGGACAGCCGCTCCTCGAGCAACTCCGGGAAGGTTTTCCCGGTGACGCGGGCCAGCACTTCGGCGAGCACGATCGTGTCGCAATTGTTGTAATCGAACTTGGCGGGCGGCTTCGCCTTTGCGGGTCCGGCACAGAAGCCGGCGGCGCTGTCCGCGGGACTCGCCGCGGCGCTCCGGTAGAAAGCCGGGACGCCATCGGCGTCAGGCATGCTTTCGTCGGGCTGCGGAAGGCCGCTGTTGTGGTTGAACAGGTCGCGGATGCGGATGGTCGCCGCATTCGGTGCACGCCAGTCGGGCCAATATCGGGAGACAGGTGCGTCGAGGTCGAGCCGGCCGGCCGCAACCTCCTGGAATGCGATGACGGCCGCGAGTTGCTTGGTGATAGAAGCCCACCGCCAGGTTGCGCGCGCATCGACCGGCCTGGAACCGAGAGTCAGAACTTGCTGCGAACCGTCGGGCTGGCCGATCAGGATCGCGCCATCGAACCCCGCCTTGTTCGCCCGAGCCTCAACCGCCGCAGCCACGTCCGCCGATGGCTCGGCTCCGGCCGGCGAAGCGGCAAGAATTGATGCTGAGATGGCGAGGGCGGCGCGCCGGATCATGCAGCGGCGCGGCTACCCGGCTTGATCGGCGGAATTGCGGCAAGCTCCGCCGGCACCGCGTCCGCCTCGTACGTCGGGACGTCGATGCGGATCAGAGCGGTGTAGGGAACCCCGAGATCAACCGTCCCGCTCGAACGATCGACGATCGATGCTGCCGCGATGACCTTTCCGCCTGCTTGTTCGATCGCCTTGATGGCTTCGCGCGACGAGAGCCCGGTGGTGACGACGTCTTCGACCATCAGCACGCGAGCGCCTGGATCGAGACGGAAACCGCGGCGAAGCTCGAAAGTGCCCTCGGGGCGTTCGACGAAGACGGCCGGCTTGCCCAAAGCGCGGCCCATTTCGTGACCGATGATCACCCCGCCCATTGCTGGCGACACGACGATGTCGATCTGCTCGAGCACGTCGGCCGGGATCTTCGCTGCCAGCGCTTGGGCGATGCGCTCGGCTCGCGCGGGGTCCATCAGCAGGCGCGCACACTGCAGATAGCGCGGACTGCGCAGCCCCGACGACAATATGAAGTGGCCTTCGAGAAGTGCGCCCGCGGCGCGGAATTCGTCGAGCACCTGGTCTTCGGTCATGACGCGGCAATAGGCCCGGCTGGCAGCGCCTTCAACACCTGTGGAACAGGCGCTTGAGAGCCGCAAAACCCGCGCCTATAAGGCCGCGATTCAAACAGGGGGGACCCGCCTTGTGCTCCAGTCCCCAACCCAAGTCACCGGGGTGCGAATGAAACTGATTGCATGGGCGATTGCCCTGGCCGCAGCGGGCCTGACTCCCGCAGCTGCACAGGCACCGCAAGCGGCTCAGCCGCAGACGAACCAGGTCACCGGTCCGGCGGCGGCAACCGCGCCGTCCGAGCGCGCCCAGGGGCAGAGCCTCGACGCTGCCAACGCGCCGGCAGCTTCGACGCCCCATACGGCAAACCCGCTGGCGACCAAGGCGACCGAGACGAACTTCACCTATGCGATCCCGGCGAAGAACATCGGCGTTCCGATCCGATCGGGCACCGGCATCCAGGAGCAGGTGACGGACGTCGGCCGCTTCGCGGCAGGCTTCCACAACAACTGGCTGCTCCTGCTCTGCGCGATCATCAGCCTCGTGGTGCTTGGCCTGCTCGCTTATGCGATCATCAAGTTCCGCCGCGGCGCCAACCCGACGCCGTCGCGCACGTCGCATAAC
>JAEVYW010000197.1 GCA_023392555.1 Pseudomonadota bacterium
TCGTGAAGGTGGACATGCGTCCGCCGTTTAGCGGCAGTGGACTAGCGCAGCCAGCCCCGCTGCCGGCTGTGGCGCGCGAACGAGTAGATCGTCCCGGTGATCAGGACGACTGCGACCGCGATCGCAATGTCGTTCGTGGTGATCAGGTCGCGAACCGGCCGAACCACCGCATAAGGCAGGAAGTTTACGATCGTGGCGATCAGCGAGACCAGAAGCACGGGAACGGCGATCTTCCTGCGCATGAGCAGCAGGACTGCGCCGAGAAGTCCCGACCAGACGGCGATCGCGAATGCGGCGACCATCCAGGTTGGCTCCGCTTCGATAAGGTTGCGCTGGTCCAGCGGCAGCGTTGCCGGATTGGCGGTCACGACGCTGAGATACATCCAGCAGCCAAGAGCCATGAAGAGGAATGAAACGCCTGCGGCTATCCAATACCAGCTCGCCAGCGGCTGCGGCGCGTATCGTTCGTCAGTCATGATCGTCCCCCCTTTCGGACATGGGCAGGATGCCGCCTGCGGCAACCGCGCGCAACATCCATGGAAACACATCGTTCCGTGAGCGTTACGGCAGAATGGAGCGTTTTTTCACGCGAGTTGCCACGGCAATCGCCACGGCGGCAGGTCAGCCGTTCGCGTTCGTGCTCGCTTTCCTGATCATCCTCGTATGGGGCGTGACCGGGCCGGTGTTCCACTTTAGCGACACATGGCAGCTGGTCGTGAACACGGGCACGACGATCGTGACCTTCCTGATGGTGTTCCTGATCCAGAATGCACAGAACCGCGACGCTGCGGCGATGCAGGCGAAGCTCGACGAATTGCTTCGCGCAGTGGGCAAGGCGCGCGACCAGTTCATCGGTGTCGAGCATCTGACGGAGCGGGAGATCGAAATGATCCGCCGCGCGCTTGAGCGGGAAGCGAAGGACCCGAACAAAAAGGGGGCATCGACCAAGGGCACGGTCGATCGACTTCTGGACCGTTTCTGATCGGAATACGTTGCCTACACCGCAGGGGACGGTAGGGATGGCTCGAACGACATTTCGTATTTTGAAAAGGGCCGCTTGCTCGCGGCCGGGTGCAACTTTTGTCTCAGCTTGATTCCATTTCAGAGCAGCAGCGTCTTCAGCTGCTCGTCCAAGCGATCACCGATTACGCCATCTACATGCTCGATACCGAGGGCCATGTCGCGACGTGGAATCCCGGCGCCGAGCGCTTCAAGGGCTACAAGGCGGAAGAGATCCTCGGCCGGAACTTCGCCGAGTTTTTCACTCCGGAAGATCGTGCTGCGGGGAAGCCCGAGCGAGCGCTTCAGATCGCCGTGGCAGAAGGCCGCTATGAGGCCGAAGGCTGGCGCATTCGAAAGGATGGTAGCCGGTTCTGGGCTAACGCCGTGCTCGACGCGATCTTCGATCCTTCCGGGAAGTTGGTCGGCTTCGCCAAGATCACGCGCGACATAACCGCAAAGCGCGAACAGGAGCAGGCGCTATTCCAGAGCGAGCAGCGTTTCCGCATGCTCGTCCAGGGCGTGCGCGATTACGCGATCTACATGCTGGACACCGAGGGCAACGTCACCAACTGGAACGCCGGTGCGGAAGCCATCAAGGGCTACAGCGCCGACGAAATCATTGGCCAGCATTTCTCCCGTTTCTACACCCCCGAAGATCGCGAAGGCGGCGAACCGAAGCGCGCACTCGAGACTGCGCTTCGTGACGGGAAGTACGAGCGCGAAGCGTGGCGCGTACGCAAGGACGGCTCCCTGTTCGTCGCGCATGTCGTGCTCGACCCGATCTTCGACGAGAACGGGCGTCACATCGGGTTCGCGAAGGTCACGCACGACATCACCGAGCGCGTGCGGGCGCAGGAAGAGCTGGAAGAGGCGCGGATCTCGCTTCTCCAATCGCAGAAGCTGCAGGCGCTCGGTGAGCTCACCGGCGGCTTGGCGCACGATTTCAACAACCTGATGACGGTTGTTGCAGGCGCGACGGATTTCCTTCTGCGCAAGCCCGATTTGCCGCTCGAGAAGCGCAAGCAATATCTGGAATCGATCGCCGAAACCGCGGATCGCGCGACGACTTTGACCAACCAGTTGCTCGCGTTCGGCCGGCGCCAGGCGATCAAGCCGATCGTCGTCGACCTCAATGTTCGTTTGGATGCGGTTGCTGAGGTCCTGTCGCGGACCCTCGGCAGCTCGATCAAGGTGAAGCTCGATCTGGCGCCAGACCTCGGCCGCGTCGAAGTCGACATTGCGCAGCTTGAAACCGCCATCCTGAACGCCGCCGTGAACGCGCGCGACGCGATGCCTGGCGGCGGCACGCTGACGCTTGCCACGCGCAACCTCGATGGTGACGAGCCGAGCGTATGCCTTGCGATTTCGGACACGGGGCAGGGGATGCCGGCGGAAGTCGCCGAGCGCGCGTTCGAGCCTTTCTTCACGACCAAGGCGGTGGGGAAGGGGACCGGACTCGGCCTCTCCCAAATCCATGGATTCGCCGCTCAGGCAGGAGGCCGCGCCGAGATTCGCTCGGTCGATGGCAAGGGAACGACGCTATCGATCATCCTGCCGCGAACCGAACGTGCGCTGGATGTCGCACTCGTCAACTCTCACATGTCGGACCTGCCGTCCGGGCTCGGCGTGCTGCTCGTCGAGGACAATGCGCAGGTGCGCGAATTCGCCGAGGGTCTACTTGCGGATCTGGGTTGCACGGTTCGGTCCGTCGACAGGGCCCAAACCGCGCTCGACCTCCTCGCCACCGAGCAATTCGATTTCGTGCTTTCGGACGTGGTTATGCCCGGGATGACCGGCGTCGAGCTCGCCCGCCGAATCCGCGAGGAGCACCCTGAAGTGCCGGTGCTGCTCGCCACCGGCTACAGCGACGAAATCCTGCGTACCGGCACGGAGTTCGCAGTGCTTGCAAAGCCCTTCGGAGCGGCGGACCTCAGCAAGGCGATGGCCGAGGTCCTGTCCGCTCGCAAAGCGGAACGCGCAGCCTAGCCTAGCCTCGGCTCGCACGCTCCCGCTCGATCGCCTCGACGACGATCCGGCGGGCGTCTTCAGCATTGCCCCACTTGCCGACCCGGACCCATTTGTCCGCCTCGAGGTCCTTGTAGTGGGTGAAGAAGTGCTCGATCTGCTGGAGCACGATCGACGGCAGGTCCTGCCGCTCTCCGACGTCCGCATAATAAGGGAAGGTCGTGTCGACCGGCACGCAGACCAGCTTCTCGTCGCCGCCATGTTCGTCCTCGAGGTTGAGGACGCCGATCGGCCGAGCCCGGACCACACAGCCCGGAACGAACGGCGAGCGGGCGATCACAAGGGCGTCGAGCGGATCGCCGTCGGGCGACAAGGTGTGCGGAACGAAGCCGTAATTCGCCGGATAGCGCATCGGCGTGTGCAGGATTCGGTCGACGAACAAGGCGCCCGACTTCTTGTCGAACTCATACTTCACCGGCTCGCCGCCGACGGGCACCTCGATGATGACGTTGAGGCTTTCGGGCGGATTGTCGCCGACGGGAATCAAATCGATATTCAAGGAAGGATGGCTCCGGTTCGAAAGAGGCTAAGGCCGGCGAACAGCGCGACGAGGCTCAGAAGCACTGAACCCGCGACATAAGCAGCGGCCGACCAGTAGAAGTTGCGCTCCACTAGCAGAGCCGCGTCGAGACTGAAGGCGGAAAATGTGGTGAAGCCGCCGAGGATGCCCGTCGTGAGGAAAAGGCGGGTGCTCTGGGGCACGCCGGTTCGGTACGTAAAATAGCCGGCGAGCAGTCCCATCAGGAACGATCCGACGACGTTCACGAGCATCGTCCCGACCGGAAATCCGGTGCCGAACAGCCGGGCCGATCCGAGGTTCACTCCGTGACGAAGCGCTCCGCCGATGCCCGCGCCAAGGAACACCATCAGGTAGCCCATCAGCCCCTCCGGACCAGCCAGGCGCCGAACAGGACGAGCGCGACGCCCGCCAGCTTTTCCAGGCTGACCGGCTGGCGCGTCAGGCCCAGCATCCCGAAGTGATCGAGCACGATCGCGCCGATTAGCTGGCCGCCGATCGCTGCCGTCAGAAGCGGGCCGACGCCGATCTTCGGTGCTCCGAACGCGGCAATCGCGACGAAGAAAGCGCCGTAGAAGCCGCCAAGCCAGGCGTACCAAGGCACCGCCTTCAGCTCGGGCGCGAATAGGCGACCCGAGGTGGCCACTACCATCGCGCCCAAGGCCAGCGTTCCGACCACGAACGAACTGAAGGCGGCAACGACCGGCGAACCCGACGCCTTGCCGAGAATGGCGTTGGTCGGCGCCTGCACCGCCATCATGAAGCCGGCAATGAGGGCGAGGAAGAGCGTGAGCGTGGCTGCGTTCATGCCACGCGCCTTGCCGCGTTTACTGCCCGAAGTCGAACAACTCGCGATGCTGGCGCGGCTGCGACCGCAGATATTGCGGCGGCGCGTTGACCCGTCCGCCAAGCTCAGCAGCCGCATGCCATGGCCATCGCGGGTCGAACAATATGCCGCGGGCAAGCGCGATCAGGTCCGCATCGCCGGTCCCGACGATGGCTTCGGCCTGCTCGGGGTCGGTGATCATTCCGACCGCCACAACGGGCATGCCCACGGCCTGCTTCACCGCACGGGCGAGGGGCACCTGGTAACTTGGACCCACGGGGATCTTCTGGCGCGGATCGAGACCGCCGCTGGAGACGTGAATTGCAGCGCATCCGCGCGCTTCGAGTTCGCGAGCGAAGGCGATCGTCTGCTCGACGTCCCATCCGCCCTCGACCCAGTCCGTCGCCGAAACGCGCATGGTGACGGCCTTGTCGGCGGGAAAGGCCGCTCTAACGGCGTCGAACACTTCCAGCGGGAAGCGCATGCGATTCTCGAGGCTGCCGCCATATTCGTCGGTCCGGCGGTTCGAGAGCGGCGACAGAAACTGGTGCAGGAGATAGCCGTGCGCCCCGTGAAGCTGCACTGCGGCGAGACCGAGACGATCAGCGCGAACCGCTGCGTCGGCGAAGGCTTGGCGAATGCGTTCGAGCCCCTCGCGATCAAGCTCCACCGGTGGGTTCTCTCCGTGCGCAAACGGCTCCGCGGACGGCGCAACCGTTTGCCAGCCATTCTCTTCCGTCGGTACGATCTGCGCCCCGCCGAACCAAGGCTTGTCGGTCGATGCCTTGCGGCCGGCATGGCCGAGCTGGATGGCGATAGGCATGTCCGACCAGCGGCGCACGCTCTCCAGCACGATGCGCATCGCTTCCTCGGTCTCGTCCGACCACAGGCCGACGTCGCCGTAGCTGATGCGGCCCTCCGGCGTGACTGCCGTCGCTTCGATGGTCAGCAGTGCCGCGCCTGACAGCGCCAGGCTCCCGAGGTGGATCGTGTGCCAGTCGGTCATTCGACCGTCCTCGGCCGAATATTGGCACATGGGCGCGATCACGATGCGGTTGGCGAGCTTGAGGCCGCCGACCTCGAGTGGGCTGAACAGGGCCGACATGGATGTCCTTACTTGGCTGGAGCGAGTGCAGGCGTGCTGACGGCTTCCATCAGCAGTTCGTAGGAGCGAAGGCGCGCCTTCGGATCGAAGATCTGGGCGGTGACCATCAGCTCGTCGGCGCCCGTGCGGGCGACGAAGGCCTCGAGCTGCTCGCGGGCGCGGTCGGGCGTGCCGATCGCGGAGCAGGAGAGAACGCTCCTGAGGATCGCCTTCGCTTCGAGCGGCAGGCTGTCGGAGTAATTCGCGACCGGCGGCGGGAGCTTCGTGGGCTGGCCGGTGCGGAGCGCGACGAACGCCTGCTGCACCGATGTCGCCAGCAGCTGCGCTTCCTCGTCGGTATCGGCAACGAAGGCGTTGAAGCCGAGCATCACATAGGGC
>JAEVYW010000260.1 GCA_023392555.1 Pseudomonadota bacterium
CCTTCGCGGTGAACATCAAATAGAGACCGAGGAAGATCATCGGCAGCGACAGCCACTGACCCATGTGCAGGCCAGTCGCCTGCGCAAAGCCGACCAACTGCGCGTCGGGCTCGCGGACGAACTCGACCAAGAAGCGAAACACGCCGTAGAGGAACACGAACGTGCCGACGAGCTTGCCCGGCTGGTAGCGCGCCTGAGTCCGCCAGAACATGTAGGCGAGGACCGCGAACAGGACGATGCCCTCCAGGAACGCCTCGTAAAGCTGGCTCGGATGCCGGGGCGGGCCGGTGACGAGCAGGCCGTTCATCACTTCAGGAAAGCGGATCGCCCAAGGCACGTTGGTCTCCGCGCCCCACAGCTCGTGGTTCACGAAATTGGCGAGGCGGCCGAAGAACAGGCCGAAAGGCACGCAGCAGGCGACATAATCGTGCACTCGAAGCCAATTCAGCTTCTCCTTGCGCGACAGATAGATGATTCCGAGCACCGTCCCGATCATTCCGCCGTGGAAGGACATGCCGCCGTCCCAAAGCTTCAAGACGTCGAGTGGATGCTGCGCATAATAGCTGAGGTTGTAGAACAGGACGTAGCCGATGCGGCCGCCGAGGATGATCCCGAGCGCCGCGTAGAAGACGAGATCGTCGGCATGCCGGCGGGCCATCGGAGCGCCCGGCTGCTTGATCAGCTTCAGCAGATACCAATAGCCGATGAAGATTCCGGCGAGGTAAGCGAGGCTGTACCAGCGAAGCTCGAAGAAGCCGAGGTTGAGCGCAACCGGATCGAGCCCGAGATCGGTCCAGGCGATTGCGTTCGATTGAGCGTTTGCCAAGGTCTTCCCCAGATATGAACAGCGCCTCATAAGGGGCCATGCGACAAAGGCAAAGCGGGCCTGAGGGAGACTGGATTGCGTAGCGAGCTCGACCGCCGTTTCGACGATATGCTGGCCATGGTCACCGGACCGGGTGGACGCCTGGTGCTGGACAAGGACGAGCAGGGCCGTGCGATCGTCACCAATTTCCCGCCCACGTTGCCGAGCCTGTTCCGCACTTTCTGCGCTCTGAATGGCGATGCGGAAGCCATCGTCGCCGGCGACGAGCGGCTGACATTTCCCGACCTCGACCGCTGGTCCGAGCAGCTTGCGCGCTCGCTTGCGGGCCGCGGCATCAAGAAGGGCGACCGCGTCGGCATTGCCATGCGCAACTGTCCCTCATGGGTCGTCAGCTACATGGCGATCGTCAAAGCTGGCGGGATTGCGACTCTCCTGAACGGCTGGTGGCAGCCGCACGAATTGGAACATGCGCTCGACCTTGTCTCACCCACTTTGATCATCGCCGACGCGCCGCGCGCCAAGCGGATCGAGAATGTGTGCAATTCGTGCGCGCTAGTGACGCTTGCGGTCGAGCAGCCGCTGGAAGCGGCGCTCGCCCCGCTGCTTGGCGATGAAGCCGATTTGCCCGAGGTCGCGCCCGAAGACGACGCGACGATCCTGTTCACGTCCGGCTCCACCGGCGAGGCAAAGGGCGCCGTTTCGACGCACCGCGCAGTGACGACCGGCGTCTACGCTTATGCGACCGGGCTGATGGTGCTCCTTGGTCTGCTCACCGAGGAAGGCCGCGCGCCGACCACCAAGCGCACCCTGATCAACGTCCCGCTGTTCCACGTCACCGGCGAGGTTCCGGTGATGCTCAACAGCTTCGTCATCAATCGGTGCATGGTGATGATGCCCAAGTGGGATGCGGGCGAGGCGCTGCGGCTGATCGACAAGGAGAAGATCACCTATTTCGTCGGGGTGCCGACCATGAGCCTTGAGCTGATGAATCACCCCGACCGGGCGAAATACGATCTCTCGTCGCTGACCGACATCGCGGCGGGCGGCGCGCCACGGCCAACCAGCCACGTGGAGCGGCTCAGCGAAGAATTCCCGCAGGCTCAGCCCGCGCTCGGCTACGGCCTGACCGAGACGAACGCCGTCGGCTGCTCGAACTTCTGGAGCAGCTATGCGGCCAAGCCGGACTCCACTGGCCGCGCGCAGGCGCCGTTCGTCGAACTGGCCATTCTCGGCGCCAATGACGCGCAGCTGCCAGCGGGCGAGCGCGGGGAAATCGGGATCAAGTCGGCGGCCAACATCCGCGGCTACTGGGGCAATGATCGCGCCACCGCGGATCTATTCACCGCCGACGGCTTCGTCCGCACCGGCGACATCGGCTACCTCGACGCGGACGGCTATCTGTTCATCGTCGACCGAAAGAAGGACATCATCATCCGCGGCGGCGAGAACATCGCCTGCGCAGAGGTCGAGGCCGCGATCTACAGCCATCCGGCAGTCGGAGAAACTTGCGTCATCGGCGTGGCCGACGAGCGTTTGGGCGAAGTCCCCGTGGCAATCGTTCACCCGAACGAGGGCGAGAGCCTGTCCGAGGAGGACCTGCGCGCCTACCTCGAGCCGCGCCTGTCGGCGTTCAAGATTCCTGCGCGCTTCATCTTTGCGAGCAACCCGCTGCCCAAGCTCGGCACCGGCAAGATCGACCGCGTCGCGATCAGGGCGCAGTACCGCAGTTGATCCCCGCCAATCATCCCAAGGTCGAGCAGGGGCGGATCGGCGTCCTGCTCGTCAACCTCGGCACGCCCGACGCGCCTGAGGCCAAAGCCGTGCGCCGCTACCTTGCGGAATTCCTCAGCGACCCGCGGGTCATCGAGATTCCAAAGGTCGCCTGGCTGCCGATCCTTCACGGCATCATCCTGCGCACCCGTCCAAAGAAGTCCGCGGATGCCTACAAGCAGGTGTGGACCGAGGCCGGCTCGCCGCTCGCAGCAATCACACGGCGGCAGGCGGAGGCGCTGCAGCCGCTGGTGGAGCCCGGGATCGTCGTCGATTTCGCGATGCGTTACGGCAATCCAGGCATTCGCGCCTCGATCGACAATATGGTTGCGCTGGGCTGCGACCGCATCCTCGTCGCGCCGCTCTATCCGCAATATTGCGCGGCAACGACGGCGACGGCGATGGATGCGGTGTTCGCGGCGCTGGCAGCGATGCGCCATCAGCCGACTTTGCGCTCGCTGCCGCCCTATTACGACGACCCACTGTACATCGATGCGCTTGTCTCCAGCCTACAGCGTCAGC
>JAEVYW010000117.1 GCA_023392555.1 Pseudomonadota bacterium
AAGCCCTTCTGGTGCTGGCGCGGGGCGCGGTTGGTCGAGGTCTTGTAACTGGCGTTACCACGGCCACCCATTCCGCCTTCGAGCAGGACGACCCGCTGGCCCTCGACGGTGAGGTCGGCCAGCAGCGAGCGCTCCTCGTCGTCGGCAAGGATCTGCGTTCCAACCGGCACCTTGATGACAGTGTCGGGCGCGTTTGCGCCGGTGCGGTTCGATCCCGACCCGCCCGTGCCGCGCTTGGCCCGGAAGTGCTGCGTGTAGCGGAAGTCGATGAGCGTATTGAGGCCAGCCACGGCTTCGAAGACGATGTCTCCACCCTTGCCGCCGTCACCGCCGTCGGGGCCGCCGAACTCGATATACTTCTCGCGCCGAAAGCTGACGGCGCCCGGGCCGCCCGAGCCGGAGCGGAGATAGATCTTGGCCTGGTCGAGGAAATGCATCGCGCCGAGTTAGGCGCGCTTATCCGCGATTGCCACCTCGCTGCTTGCAACGCGGGCCCTGAGGTCGCCCGCTGCGGTGGTTCGCGCGACGTCGCGGGGCAGGGCAAGTGCCTCGGTAATGGCCTCGCCGAGCAGGGAATCGCCGAGAGCTGCAAGCACCAGTGCGAGCGTGCTTTCAGGGACGTGGCGCTCTTCGTGGCCGAAGCTCAACTGATCGACCAGCGCACGGATCGACAGCAGGATCGGGTCGAGAGCGTCGCGATTGCCCGAGAGAATCATCCAGGCGGCCAGCGCTCCTGCACCTTCGCGGCTGAAGGCGTCGAAGGTCTGGTCGACGATTTCGCGAACATCCGCCTCGCCGCTGCGCTGGCGTTGAACGGTGTCGGCGATCCGCGCCGTGACTCTCGCCGCGATACTCCGCGCAAGCTCCGACTGAAGGCCGGCTGCCGAGCCGAAATGATGAAGGAGATTGGCGTGGGTCCGGCCGATCCGTGCCGCGACAGCCTTCAATGTGACAGCCTGCGGACCTTCCTCGATCAGCAAGGCGCGTGCGGCCTCAAGCGCGGCGGACCGGCTTTCCTCAGGATTGAGGCGCTTGCGACTTATTGACACCGATGTCAGTTAGACTACCTTTCCGCTATGAACACCACGACTCTTCCGACGCCCGGCGACCTGACGATCACTCCGCGTGACCGTAAATTCGACCGTGGCGCACTGACGGACCGGCTGTGGCACGGCGGCAGCGTCGAGGCCACTGCGATCTATAACGCGCTGTCGTCGACCTTCCCGATGGGCGAGGCCTTTTTCGTCGAGAGCGTCCGCAAGTTCCGCGAGGGCGCTCCGCCCAAGCTAGCTGCCGAGATCAAGGCCTTCACGACGCAGGAAGCGATCCATAGCCGTGAGCACGATGCCTTCAACCGCCGCGCCTCGGATGCGGGCTACGACCTCAGCGAGCTGGAAAACCAGGTCGATCGCCGGCTCGAGATTACCAGGCACAAGCCGCCGATCGTAAGCCTCGCGGCGACGATGGCGCTGGAGCATTTCACCGCGATCCTCGCTCATGAGCTGCTGAAGGACCCGCGGCATCTGGCAAAGGCCGATCGCGAGGCGGCCGACCTCTGGCGCTGGCATGCCTGCGAGGAAATCGAGCACAAGGGCGTCGCCTACGACACCTGGCTGCACGCGACGCGGCATTGGCCGCGCCGCAAGCGCTGGAGCGTGAAGGCGAAGGTGATGCTCTTCGTCACCCGCAACTTCGTAGTCGACCGCACTGCGGGCGCGCTGGAGCTGATGCGTCAGGACGGCGTAACCGGCTTCGCCGCCTGGTCGCGGCTGCTGTGGTACCTTTGGATCCGCCCCGGCATGTTCCGGAAGATCGGGGTCGCCTGGTTCAAGTTCTTCCTGCCGGGCTTCCACCCCTGGAACGAAGACGACCGGGCCTTGCTGCGCGCCTACGAAGACACAGCGCCGCTACAGGATGCCGACCGCAAGAAGGTCCGGGCTGCCGCCTAAGGCACCACTGCCAGGAACAGGAAGACGGCGAAGATCACCAGGTGAATGACGCCCTGGAGAACCGTCGTTCTGCCCACGCCAAGCGATAGCGTCGCCACCAGCAAGGTAAGGCCGAGAAGCACGACGCCCTTCATGTCGAGCCCCCACGCAACGGGCAGGTTGAACATGAAGGCCGCGGCGGCGACGGCCGGGATCGTCAGACCGATCGTCGCCAGCGCGGATCCCAACGCCAGGTTGAGGCTCGACTGAATTCGGTTGGCGCGCGCTGCGCGGACTGCCGCGAAGCTTTCCGGCATCAGCACTATGGCGGCGACAGCAATACCGACGATCTGCTCGGGATGCGGGGCGCTCGACACCAGCGAGCGCATGAAAGGCGACAGCGCCTTGGCCAGCAGGATGACCGCGCCGAGCGCGACGAGCAGCAGGCCGAACGCGATCAAGGTGTCGCGGTTGGTCGGCTTCGGCGCGCTATCGTCATCGAACGTCTCGCCGCCGGCCACGCCTGCGTCCTTGGCCGATCCGGCCGGAGGGAGAAAATAGTCGCGGTGCCTCACCGTCTGGATTGCGACGAACGAGCCGTAGAGGATCAGCGAGACGATCGCGACGAAGGCGAGCTGGCTCTCTGAATAGGCCGGTCCGGGCGCGGAGACGGTGTAATTTGGCAGCACCAAAGTCAGGACGGTCAGCGTCCCGATCGCTGCAAGCGCCGCATTGACGCCTTCCTGCACAAACCCCTGCTCGCGATGGCGGAGGCCGCCGATCAGCAGGCAGATTCCGAGCAAGGCGTTGAGGATCAGCATCACCGCCGCGAAGACTGTGTCGCGGGCGAGCGTCGACACGTCGCCCTTGCCGGCGAGCATCAGCGACAGGATGAGGCCGACCTCGATCACCGTGACGGATAGCGCCAGGATCAAAGTGCCGAACGGCTCGCCGACGCGATGCGCGACGAGCTCGGCGTGGTGAACAGCGGCGGTGACCGTGACGACCAGCGCCAGGCCCGCGACGATGGCCATCAC
>JAEVYW010000208.1 GCA_023392555.1 Pseudomonadota bacterium
GTCACGGGGATCGATCCGGCGTCGTTGCTGAGCATGAAGCTGGCAGCTTCCTGCGCCGTCTGCTCAGGGCTTACCGTCGCAACCGAGCGGGTCATCACTTCGCTGACTTTCATGGCGTCTCTCCGTCGCGTGACTTCGCGGGGTTCAACGAACGGCTATCACGGGCCGTTCCGGCCGGTCAGGGCGTGTTTTCGGTCAGCAGATCGTAGGTCGCGACCAGCTCATCCTTCTGGTTGAAGATCTCGACGGCCCAGCGAACCACGCCCGTATCCTCGCTCTTCAGCGACTTGGATCGGACGGTCAGTTCGACGCGCATCGAATCCCCCGGATAAAGCGGGGTCAGGAAGCGGAGGTTATCAAGTCCGGTGATGGCCAGCACGGGGCCCGGATCAGGATCGACGAACAAGCCCGCGGCGAAGCTCAGGATCAGATAGCCGTGGGCGACGCGGCCTTCGAAGATGGGCGAAGCCTTTGCCGCTTCTTCGTCCATGTGGGCGTAGAATTTGTCGCCGGTGAACTCGGCAAAATGCTCGATGTCCTCGATCGTGACCGTCCGGCTGGCGGTCTTCAGCGTGTCGCCGATTTCGAGCTCGCTCATCCGTTTGCGGAAAGGGTGGGCGTCGACAAAATGCTTCGGCCCGCCGGGAATGTACTGACCGGTGATCGCGGCGATCATCGTCGGCGAAGACTGGATGGCGGTGCGCTGCATGTAATGCTTCACGCCGCGGACGCCGCCCATCTCCTCGCTTCCGCCAGCACGGCCCGGACCCCCGTGAACGAGGACGGGGAGGGGTGAGCCATGTCCGGTCGATTCCTTGTGGTTGGTGCGGTCGATGACCAGCATCCGCCCGTGGAATGCCGCCGCGCCGCGGACGAAGTCCCGAGCTGCTTCTGTCGAATGCGTGAAGAGGGACAGCGCCAGGCTGCCCTTGCCGCGATTGGCGAGCGCGATGGCGTCGTCGAGGTCGCGATAGGGCATGATTGTCGACACGGGACCGAAGGCCTCGACGTCATGGACGGCGGCGTTGGCCCATGGATCGTCGCTGCGTAGCAGGACCGGCGGGAGGAAGGCGCCACCGGGGATCGGCGGCTCTGCCTTCGGATCACCCGCAACGACGCGCGCTCCCGCCGCTTCGAGTTCGGCAATCTTCGCCTGCACGTCCTGGCGCTGGGCGAGATTGACGAGAGCGCCCATGCGCGTGTCGTCGGAGCGGGGATCGCCGACGCGGGTCCCGGCCAGTTTCGCCGCGAGCGCCGTTTCGACGGCATCCAAACATTGCGCCGGGGCCATCGCACGGCGGATCGCGGTGCACTTCTGACCCGCCTTTACCGTCATCTCGATCGCAACTTCGCGGACGAAGAGGTCGAACTCCGGCGTGCCCGGAGCCGCATCCGGTCCGAGCAGCGAGGCGTTCAGGCTGTCCTGCTCGGCGATGAACTTGACCGACTCCCGCATCACGTTCGGGTGAGTGCGAAGCTTGAGCGCGGTCGACGCCGATCCGGTGAAGCTGACCACGTCCTGCCCATTGAGATGGTCGAACAGGTCGCCGACGCCGCCAACGATCAGCTGCACCGCGCCGGTCGGAAGCACGCCGCTTTCGATCATTACCCGGAAGGCCGCCTCGGTGAGGTAAGCCGTCGCTGACGCGGGCTTCACGATCGCCGGGACGCCGGCGAGCAAGGTTGGCGCGAGCTTCTCCAGCATTCCCCAGACTGGAAAGTTGAACGCATTGATGTGCACCGCCGCGCCTTGAAGCGAGGTGTAGATGTGCTGGCCGACGAAGCTTCCTTCCTTCGAGAGTGGCTCCAGCTGTCCGTCGAGCAACACATGGGCGTCGGGCAGCTCGCGGCGGCCCTTTGAGGAAAAGGAGAAAAGCGTTCCCGCGCCGCCTTCGATGTCGATCCAGCCGTCCTTGCGCGTCGCGCCGGTGAGATAATTGAGTTCGTAGAGCTCTTCCTTGCGGGCCATGATCGCGGACCCGAGCGCCTTCAGCATGCGCGCCCGCTCATGGAAGGTCATTCGCCGCAGCGCAGGGCCGCCAACTTCTCGCGCGTGGCGCAGCATTCCACCGAAATCGAGCCCGCCCGAGCCAGTCGTGGCGACCGGAGCGCCGTCGATGGCGCTGACCAACTCGGACAGTTGCCCGCCACCCGGCTGCCAACTGTCCAGTGCGTAATTGAGAAGCTGAGCGGTTTTCATACGGTACCTCGTTTCGCCGCGCACTCGACCAAAATGGATGGTGAAACAAGTTTGGCGTGACGGCTTTTGACCTTCAATCGCCGCCGCCAATCCCTACGGAAGCAAAATGCCGCGCATACCGATCCCCCTGCTTCGCGTCGCATTTTACGCCGCGGCCTTGTTCTCTCTGTTCATGGCCGGGTTGCCGCAGGCACCGGTGATTCCGGGAGAGCTCAACGACAAGTTTCAGCACATGCTGGCGTTCGCCACACTCGCGGCACTCGGCTCGGCCGCCTATCCGCGCACCAATCTGTTTGTGCTTCTGATCGGACTGTCAGCATTCGGCGGGGCCATCGAACTCTATCAGATGCTCCCGTCCGTCAGTCGCGATGCAAGCTGGAAGGACTGGATTGCGGATACTGTGTCAGCCGGGACGGTGCTGCTTTTCGTGTGGCGTTTGCGCCTACGACGCCAGGGTGAGACGCCCGAGCACGCCTGATCAAGCTTGTGGAATCGCGATTCTTTCGGCAAGCCCTGACTCGTGAATTCATGAGCCGGGGTGGCAAAATGAACAAATGCTTCAATGGTTTGGCGTTAACGGCAATTCTATCGCTGGCGGCTTGTACGACCGCTCCGCCGCCTGCGCCCAAGGTCGCCGCCGCCGTTCCGAAGGCCCAGCCGCTGCCCTACCGCTGGACCAATGACAATGCTCCCAAGAGCTATGAGGCGATGAAGACCACCTTCAAGCGCGCATGGCTGAAGCCGAACGACTTCGTCTGGGCTGAAACTGTGCCGACGGAGGGAGATCCCCGCGTGGTGATCGATCTGCTGACCCAGACCGCTTACGCGTGGAAGGGCGATACGCTGGTTGGCGCTGCGTCGATTTCGAGCGCCAAGACCGGCATGGTGACTCCGCTCGGCTTCTGGAAGGTCCAGGACAAGCGCAAGACCTACCGCTCGAAGAAGTACGGCAATGCGCCCATGCCCTTCATGCAGCGCATCGACGAATATGGAATCGCGCTGCACGGTGGGCCGAACCCCGGCTACCCGGCCAGCCATGGTTGCGTTCGCATGCCGATGAAGTTTGCCGAAAAGCTGTTCGGGCTGACCAAGCTCGGCACCGAAGTGGTGATCGAAGGCTAAAAGACTCCGATCAGCAGGCAGATCAGCAGGGTCATGTGGTGCAACCGCATGGCCCGAGCGTAGCGGCGGAGTTAGCTCCGTCATCGCGAACTGCGTCCGTTACGGAGTGACCTATCGTCCCTTGAACGTCGGCGCGCGCTTCTCAAGGAAGGCCGCGACGCCCTCGCGATAATCCTCGGAAAAGCCGAGCCGCCGCATCTCGTCGCGCTGGCGGACCAGTTCCTTTTCCAGCGTATGCTCCCAGCTCTCGCGGATCATCTTCTTGATCGACGCCAGTCCGAGCGGTGGAAGCGATGCCAGCTTTTGCGCCAGGGCATCGACTTCGCTGTCGAGCGCATCGCCATCAACGCACTTCCAGATCATGCCCCATTCTTCCGCCTTCTCGGCCGGCAGCGGCTCGCCGGTCAGCGCCAGCCCCATCGCGCGGGCATGACCGACCAGGCGGGGAAGGACCCAGGTGCCGCCGCTGTCGGGGATCAGGCCGATCGCCGAGAAGCTTTGGATGAACTTTGCTGAGCGCGCCGCGACCACCAGGTCGCAAGCCAGCGCAATATTCGCGCCGGCGCCAGCGGCGACTCCGTTGACCCGCGCGATGATCGGCTGCGGCATGGAGGTGAGCCGGCGAATCAACGGATTCCATGAGGTCTCTACGGTGAGGCCGAGATCGGTCGGATGCCCATCTGCGGAACCCGCGCGGTCATTCAGATCCTGCCCCGCGCAGAAACCGCGACCCGCGCCGGTGATGACGATGACCCGCGCGTCAGCTGATGCGTCGAGCGCGTCGGCGAGCTTGGCATGCATCGCTGTCGTGAAGCTGTTGAGTCGATCGGGCCGATTGAGCGTGATGCGGGCGACCGGCCCGTCCTGCTGGAAGATGATGGTCTGCTCGTCGGCCACGGCGCGCTCCCCTTGTCTTGAACCGCTGCCACTCGACGAAAATGGATGCTGAAACAAGGTCGGCATGGCGGTAGTCAGTCGCCATGGACGCTGACCAACTCGCCGATCGCGTGGCTAAAGCGATGCTCGCCGAAGAGGGCACCGGCCCCGCCTGGGGCATCGTCATCGAGGAAGCGCGGCATCGCTACGCGCGGGTGTCGATGGTCGTGCGCAAGGACATGCTCAACGGGCACGGCATCGCCCACGGTGGGATGATCTTCGCCCTTGCCGACAGTGCCTTTGCCTATGTCTGCAACGGCGGCAATCACGCCAGCGTCGCGGCGCAGGCGTCCGTGGTCTTCCTCGACAGGGCGGCCGAAGGCGAGACGCTGGTCGCGGAGGCAAGGGAGGTCGTTCGCGAAGGGCGCGCCGGCGTGACCCACGTCTCGGTCCGTACGTCCGATGGCCGCGCTATTGCCGAGTTTACCGGCTATTCGCGCACCCTCGGCGGCTCGGTCATCCTTGCCTAGACCGCGGCCAGCCTCGCCAGCGCTGCGTCGTGCTGGCCCTCGCGCTCGGCGAAGCGCAGTGGCTTTACGCGCTCGACCAGGATCTCTGGCGCGTCGGGGT
>JAEVYW010000220.1 GCA_023392555.1 Pseudomonadota bacterium
ATCCACCGCCAGCCGCTCGAGGTCAGCCGCGAGACGCATGCGGCGCTCAAGGGCCAGAAGCCGGCGGTGCTGTGGTTCACCGGGCTCTCGGGTTCGGGCAAGTCGACGATCGCCAATCTCGTCGAGAAGAACCTGGCGGCGCCGGGGCGGCATACCTTCCTGCTCGACGGCGACAATGTGCGTCACGGTCTCAACCGCGACCTGGGCTTCACCGAGGCGGACAGGATCGAGAACAACCGGCGCGTGGGGGAAGTGGCGCGGCTGATGGCCGACGCGGGGCTCATCGTGCTGACCGCGTTCATCTCACCCTTCCGAGCTGACCGTGAGGTCATCCGCCGGATGCTGCCGGAAGGCGAGTTCATCGAGATCTTCGTCGATACGCCGCTGGGTGAAGCGGAGCGCCGCGATCCCAAAGGCTTATATGCAAAGGCTCGCGCCGGCGAGATTGCCAATTTCACAGGCATCGACAGCCCGTACGAGGCACCGGAATCGCCGGAAATCCAAATCGACACGATGGCGCTGTCCGCGGAGCAGGCCGCGGACCTGGTCGTGGAGGAACTCCTCAAACGCCAGAATTGATACGCCTCTGCAACCAAGTGCCGGCCCAGCTGTTTCGTCGCTCATGAAAAAGCTGCTGCTGGCGAGCGTTATTGCTCTCACCGTCTCGACCCCTGCTCTGGCTCAGGACGCAGACGATTTCCGGGTCCGCGTTGGACTGGGCGGGCAGCTGAAGCCCAAGTTCCCCGGTTCCGACGACCGCAAGCTCCAGCCTCTGGTGGACTTCGATCTCGCTCGCGGCACCAATCCTTTCCCGTTCGAAGCGCCGGACGATGCTTTCGGACTGCGGTTGATTTCGTCCGGCGGCTTTGCGGCGGGTCCGGCCGCCAATTTCCAGGGCAAGCGCAAGGAATCCGACGTCGGCGCGCCGGTCGGCAACGTCAAAAGAACCATCGAGCTTGGTGGGTTTGCCGAATATGAGGCGAGCGATTCGATCCGCCTGCGCGCCGATTTGCGCAAGGGCATCAACGGCCATGAAGGCCTCATCGGATCGATTGGCGTGGACAAGTTCTGGCGCGACGGCGACCGCTACGTCTTCTCGGTCGGACCGCGCGTGCTGTTTTCCGATGCGAAATATCAGCGGGCCTATTTCGGGATCGACAGTGCACATGCGCTGGCATCGGGCCTGCCAGTCTACCGCCCTGACGGCGGCATTCACGCGATCGCCGCGGCGAGCGGCCTGTCGTACCAGTTCAACCCGCGCTTCGGGGCGTTCGGCTATGCGCGCTACGAGCGACTGGTGGGCGATGCGGCGAAGTCGCCGATCGTTCGTGAGCTGGGCTCTCGGAACCAGATCTCAGGCGGTGTCGGCCTGAGCTACACCTTCAACGTCAGGCGCTGATCAGTCGCCCTGGCCCGGGTCGGCCGAGAAATACTTCTCGAACTTGCCCTCTTCGCCCTTGTGCTCGTCGGCGTCGGCGGGGCTGTCCTTCTTGCGGGTGATGTTCGGCCATTCCGCCGAATAGGTCGAATTGACCTCGAGCCACTTCTCGAGCCCGCTTTCGGTGTCGGGAAGGATGGCTTCGGCCGGGCACTCCGGCTCGCACACGCCGCAGTCGATGCACTCGTTCGGGTTGATGACGAGCATGTTCTCGCCTTCGTAGAAGCAATCGACGGGGCAGACCTCGACGCAATCCATATATTTGCAGCGGATGCAGGCGTCGGTGACGACGTAGGTCATGTGGTCAGGCTCCCTTTGACGCCTCGCTATTTCGGCGGCTCGTTCCCGTCAATTCCCAGCTCTTCGTAACAAGCGCGGGCTTCCGGCGCGGGGCCCCGCCGGAGCGGCAAAGCGAGGACTCGGATGATGCGAATCCGGTCGCGCAGGGGAAAGGCGATGACGCTCCCGACCGCGACCTGGTCGCTGGTCTTTTCGACGCGGCGGCCGTCGATCCGGACATAGCCTTCGTCGATCAGCCCCTGCGCCTGGGTGCGACTTTTGAGTAGCCGGATGAAAAAGAGGAAGCGGTCGATCCGCACCTTAGCGCTTCAGCTTGGCCAGTTCGGCAAAGGCGTTGGACGACGGGCCGCGGCGGTCTGGACGCTGGTGGCGACGGCCGCGCCAGCGCCAGGCTTCGCCGGCCTTGGCGAAGCCGATTTCGTCCATCAGCCGGGCGATCCCCTGTTCGCTGAGGCCCACCGACGTCGCGAGCGCGGCGTCGAGCGGTTCCTCGCCGCCTGCCGAGCGGACCTTGTGTGCGTGGCTGGCGAGGCGATCGGCGAGGTCGATGCGCAGCCACTCCTGGCCGAGGCGGCGGTAGGCGAGCGATGCCCCGCGGGGGTCAGCGTCGCTTGTCAGGGTCGCTGCCCCCGCGGCTGCCAAAGCCGGCATGGTCTGGTTGGTGCGGACCGCGAGCAAGGCACCGCGCCATTGCTGGGCAGCGGGCTTCAGCAGCGGCGGGACGAACACGTCGAGCGGGCCGAGGCGCACTCGGAGGCGATGGAGCGTCTGGCGGTCGGCCTGCTCCAGCGTGCCGATCGCCCCGACCAGCGCGCGACGCGGCAGTACTCCGCCGGCGTCGGTGAGCATTGCGGCCAACGCACGAACGCCGGGTGAGCTTGCCTTGTCGGTGGCGGCTGCGGCGAGCGTCTTGAGCGGCTTCAGCTGGCGGTCGACCTGGGCATCGACCCAGGCCTCGAGGCGCGAGCGCAGCTCGGCGCGGCGGGGTGCGGACAATTGGTCGAGCGCGCGGGCCGTCCGCAGCGCGGGTTCCAGAAGCGAGCGGCCGGGCGAGAGGCGGGCAAGGACATTGCCTTCC
>JAEVYW010000285.1 GCA_023392555.1 Pseudomonadota bacterium
GGTCAAACGGCATCCGGAGCTGGGCCGGGCCATAATCGCCGGTGGCATCGGCCCCGCAAACGCGCTGTCGGCATCGCGCTTCGGCGCGTACGCAATCGATGTCGGTTCAGCGGTCGATCGCATTCCCGGCATGAAGTCGCCCGACAAAATCCGGCACCTGTTCGGCACGCTCCGCACGCCAAGCCGCGAGGACGCTCGCGCATGCGCCTGAACGGCCGCTTCGGAAGGTTCGGCGGCACATATGTGCCCGAAATACTGGTGCCTGCACTTGAGCAGCTCGAGGCGGCGTTCCTCGACGCGCAGGCGGATCCGGCATTCGAGGCCGAAATCAACGACCTGCTCGCCAATTACGCCGGGCGGCCGACACCGCTTACGCGTTGCCGCAACCTGCCCGGCCGAATTTACCTGAAGCGTGAAGACCTGCTCCACGGCGGAGCGCACAAGACCAACCAGGTGCTTGCCCAAGCCCTGCTCGCGAAGCGCATGGGCAAGACGCGGCTGATCGCCGAAACCGGCGCGGGCCAGCACGGCGTTGCAACCGCCATCGCCGGCTCGCTGCTCGGGTTCGAAACCGTCATCTACATGGGTGCGGAGGACGTGGAACGGCAGTCGCTCAACGTCTTCCGGATGGAATTGATGGGCGCGAAGGTCATCGCCGTCGAAAGCGGCGGGCGGACGCTCAAGGACGCGATCAATGAGGCGCTGCGCGACTGGTCGGCAAGCTTCGAGACCACGCACTATCTGCTCGGCACGGCGGCCGGTCCGCATCCATTCCCGACGATGGTTCGGGAGTTTCAGCGGGTCATCAGCCGCGAAGCTCGCGCGCAGATCATTGCGCAGGAGGGTCGCCTGCCGGACTCGGTCATCGCCTGCGTCGGCGGCGGGTCCAACGCGATCGGCCTGTTTGCCGACTTCATCGACGACAACGTGCGGTTGATCGGCGTCGAACCCGCGGGCCGGGGCCTCGATGGCGAAGAGCATGGCGCAACCCTGCTGCGCGGTCGACCGGGGATTCTGCACGGCGCGGAAACCTTGCTGCTGCAGGATAGCGACGGGCAGATTGCCGACACATGGTCCGTGTCCGCAGGCCTCGACTACCCCGGGGTCGGCCCGGAACACGCACACCTCAAGGACATCGGCCGCGCGGACTATGTCGGCGTCACCGACGCTGAAGCACTCGCGGCCTTCAAGGCGCTCGCCACGAACGAAGGCATCCTCTGCGCCTTCGAATCCGCGCATGCGCTCGCCTACGCATTGAAGCTGGCGCAACGAGACCCCGAAGCAATCCTGCTCGTCGGCCTGTCGGGGCGCGGCGACAAGGATGTTGCCCAGGCGCAGCGCCTCCTAGAGCAGGCCGCATGAGCCGCTACGCGACCATGTTCGACCGCCTGCGCCGAAGCGGGGAGGGTGCGTTCGGCGCCTTCCTGATGCTCGGCGACCCCGACCTCGCGACAAGCGCGCGCCTGCTCGATGCGCTCGTCGAAGGCGGCGCCGACATGATCGAGGTCGGCATTCCCTTTTCGGACCCCGTCGCGGACGGACCGGTCATCCAGGCCGCTTCGCAACGGGCACTGAAGGCCGGCGTCCGCGTAAGCGACTGCCTCGACTTGATCGCCGGCTTCCGCGATCGCCATCCCGAGGTGCCCGTCGGCATTTTGACGTATGCGAACATCGTCATGGCCCGCGGCCGCAGCGATTTCATGCGTGCCGCCGCCCAAGCCGGAGCCGACAGCCTGCTCGTCGCGGACGTGCCGGCACTCGAAGCCGAACCTTGGGCTGAAGACATGCTCGCCACAGGGATCGAACCGGTCCTGATCGCCGCGGCCAATACCCCCGATCCGACGCTCGGCCGCATCGCCAAGCTGTCGCGCGCCTACACCTATTGTGTCAGCCGCGCCGGGATCACCGGCGTTCACTCCGCAGGGATTTTCGACAGGACTCTCCCGCGCCGCCTCGCGGACGCAGGAGCGCCGCCGCCAGTCTTTGGCTTCGGCATCTCCGAGCCCGCCCATGTCCGTGCCGCGCTCTCGGCCGGAGCCGCCGGCGTCATCAGCGGCTCGGCCATCGTGCGCCTCGCCGACCAGGGTCCTGCCGCCGTCGCCGAATTCGTTCGCAGCCTGAAAGACTCGACGCTCCAAGCGTTTGCCTGATCCGCCCCTCGGCACTAAGGCGGGCGCGAATTCACTCGCATGCGCAAGAAGGTCCCATGGCACTGACGATTTCGAGCTCGTTCGACGCGGGCAACATCCGCGTGGTCAAGCAGCATGGCGACACCGCCGACCTGGAGATCGTCAAGGATCACCTGTCCGACTTCTACCAATGGTTCTACTTCCGCCTCGCCGGCGCGGCGGGCCGCGAAGTCACCTTGCGCATCACCAATTGTGCCGGCTCGGCCGATCCCAACGGCTGGCCCGACTACAAAGCCGTCGTCTCGATCGACCGCGAGGAATGGCTGCGGGTCCAGGACACGACCTATGCCGACGGCGTCCTCACCATCCGCTTCACGCCCGCGACCGACTGCGTGTGGCTGGCCTATTTCGCGCCATTCTCGATGGAGCGGCACCACGACATGGTCGCGTCGATCTCGTCGCTTCCGTTCGTCGAGTATCGCTCGCTCGGCAAGTCGCTCGACGGCCAGGACATCGACTGCCTGACGATCGGCCAGGGCCCGCTCAACGTCTGGCTCTACGCCCGCCAGCACCCGGGCGAGAGCATGGCCGAATGGTGGATGGAAGGGGCGCTCGAGAAGCTGTGCGATCCCGACGATCCCGTCAGCCGCGTCCTCCGCAGCGAGTGCACCTTCCGCGTCGTTCCGAACATGAACCCGGACGGATCGCGCCGCGGCCACCTGCGCACCAACGCAGCCGGCATCAACCTCAACCGTGAATGGCACGCGCCGAGTGCGGAAAAGAGCCCCGAGGTGCTGTGCGTCCGCAACGCGATGGACGAGACCGGCGTCGACTTCGCCATGGACGTCCACGGCGACGAGGCGATCCCCGCCAACTTCCTCGCCGGCTTCGAAGGCATTCCGTCGATCACCGATCGTCAGACCAAGCTCTTCGCGTCCTTTTCCGACGCGCTCGAGCGGATCTCGCCCGACTTCCAGACCAGCCAGGGCTATGAGCTTGCGGCGCCCGGCCAGGCCAACATGTCGATGTCCACGACCCAGCTGGCGGAGCGCTACGGCTGCGTGTCGATGACGCTCGAAATGCCATTCAAGGACAACTCCGACCTGCCCGATCCGGTGTACGGCTGGTCGCCCGACCGTTCGCGCCATCTTGCCTTCGCCTGCCTCGGCGCGCTCCACGCGATCCTGCCGGAACTGAAGTCCGCGAAGACTCGCAAGCCCGTCGCCGACAAGGTCGACGCCTGATGCCGACCCTGGTCCTGATCCGTCACGGCCAGTCGCAGTGGAACCTTGAGAACCGCTTCACCGGCTGGTGGGACGTCGATCTGTCCGAGAAGGGCGTTGCCGAAGCACGCGCCGCCGGCCGGCTGATGCGGGAGCGCGGGCTCGACTTCGACTGCTGCTTCACCAGCGTCCTCACCCGCGCCATCCGCACGCTTCACCTCGCGCTGCACGAGATGGATCGCCTGTGGCTTCCGGTGACCAAGGACTGGCACCTGAACGAGCGCCACTACGGCGGGCTCACCGGCCTCAACAAGCAGGAGATGATCGACAAGGTCGGCGTGGAACAGGTCAAGATCTGGCGTCGCTCCTACGACATCCCGCCGCCGCCGCTGCCCGAGGACAGCGAGTATGATGTCGCGCGCGACCGCCGTTATGCTGGCATCGACGTGCCGAATACGGAGAGCCTCGAGGACACGATCGAGCGGGCGCTGCCTTTCTTCGATGCGGAGATCGCGCCGGCCCTTCGCGCCAACAAGCGCGTGCTCGTCTCGGCCCACGGCAATTCCATCCGCGGCATCGTCAAGCATCTGTCGAAGCTCGGCGACGAGGAAATCGTCGGCGTGGAAATCCCGACCGGCCAGCCGTTGGTCTATGAGCTCGACGACAGTCTCGAGCGGGTGGACAGCTACTATCTGAACGAACGCTCGGCTTAGGCCGCCACTTTCTCCGCGTACATGGCGTTGTCGGCGCGGGCCATGACCGTTTCCGCGGTGTCGCCGGCCTCGATCACCGCAATGCCGATCGCAACGCTTAGCGGCAGGCACGATCCGTCGAAGGAGAAGTCGCTCTCGGCGACTCGCGACACGAGCCGCGATGCGGTTTCCTTCGCGCTCCCTTCGTCGGCATGTTCGATGAGGATCCCGAATTCGTCGCCGCCGAGCCGCGCGACGCAATCGCTGCGGCGAACGCCCGCTGAAAGGATCTGCGCCACCTGGATCAGCGCACCGTCCCCGGCCGCGTGACCGTAGGTGTCGTTGATCATCTTCAGCCCGTCGATATCGACGAACAGCATCGCGCACTTGTCGCCATAGCGGCTGACCCGGTCGATCAGGCTTTCGAGTTGCCGCATGAAGCCGCGGCGGTTGGGGACGTCGATCAGGCTGTCGGAGTGCGCCAAGCGGTCGAGCATTGCGACGCGCTGTTCAAGCGTGTGGATTTCGCCGCGCAGCCGCGCGACTTCGGCGAGCAACGCCTCGGAGTCGGAAACATCGAGCAGCCGTTCGGTCATCTGACTTACGCCCCAGAATCCCCCTCTCCTTTCCGAGACATATCCGGAAACGGCGGCCGTGAAAATCGGTGGAATCGGCCAATCGCGTTGCGAAGCGGGATTCCTGTTCCTAAACGGCACGCTCAGGTTGGGCTGCGCGAAGCGGGGCGATGGCGAACACGACGGTCGGAATCATCATGGGCAGCCGCTCCGATTGGGAGACGATGCGTCATGCCGGCGAAACCCTCGACCGCCTTGGTGTCGCGCATGAGACCAAGATCGTATCGGCGCACCGTACGCCGAAGCGGCTCTACGACTACGCGTCCGAAGCGAAGGGCCGTGGCCTCAAGGTGATCATCGCCGGTGCCGGCGGTGCCGCCCATCTGCCCGGCATGGCCGCGTCGATGACCAGCCTCCCGGTGCTTGGCGTTCCCGTCGAAAGCCAGTCGCTCAACGGCCTCGATAGCCTTCTGTCGATCGTGCAGATGCCGGCCGGCGTTCCGGTCGGCACGCTTGCGATCGGGCGGGCAGGGGCGGTGAACGCCGCCCTTCTCGCTGCATCGATCCTCGCCACCGCAGACGACGATCTCGGCGCGCGAATCGAGGCCTTCCGCGAAGAGCAGACCCGGGCGGTCGCCGAAACGCCTGAATGATAGCCCCGGGCGGGACCATCGGTATCGTCGGCGGAGGCCAGCTCGGCCGGATGCTCGCGATCGCCGCCGCCCAGCTCGGCTACAAATGCCACATCCTCGACCCACATGAGCGCCCCTGCGCCGCCGACGTTGCGGCGGAGTTTACGCGTGCGGCCTATGACGATGTCGAGGCGCTTCGGGCGTTCGCGGCCTCAGTCGATGTCGTCACGTACGAGTTCGAGAATTTGCCGGCAGAGCCGCTCCGCGCGGTGGGGGACAAGCTCAACCCCGGGACCAAATCGCTGGCCGTCGCGCAGGACCGCGCGGACGAGAAGAGCTTCATCGAAGGCACCGGGGCCCGGGTGGCGCCGTGGCGTGCAGTCGGCAGCCTCGACGATGTCGAGCGCGCCGTCGCCGAACTCGGCGTTCCGCTAGTGCTTAAGACCCGGCGCTACGGCTACGAC
>JAEVYW010000335.1 GCA_023392555.1 Pseudomonadota bacterium
ATGGGATGTTCAGCTGTCGGCGAGCAAACAACAACGTCGCTGCGATGGCGTCGAGGATGATAACGATCGCTGACGGCAACAGCGGATTGTCGAGCGACATGCCCATTCCGCGGTTCTCGAATAGGAACGAGCAGGTGCCCGTGACGAGAATGTGTGTGACACCGAGCAGGACCGCGACGTGCGTCAGGCTCGCGAGCCGCCAGTCAGACAATAAGGCTTCGTCGCGGCTTTCCGGAGTCTTGACGTCGAACAGCATTGCTTGAGTGACCGAGACCTTCTCGGTCCCGGCACCCGCGTTTTCGACCGCCCTTGCAAACCGCGTTCTACGCATCCGGAAAAGCATCCTCGCAGGCGGCACCTGCCACCTGCGCGCAGTCTTAATCCGTTACGAGTTAACCCCTCACCTAAGGAACAAGGTTACCGGCGATTTACGCAGTTTCCTCGGGGAGGAAGTCGGCAACGGAAAGGTAGCGCTCGCCCGTGTCGTAGTTGAAGCCGAGAATCCGCGGATTGTCGCCCAATTCCGGCAGCTTCTGCTGGATCGCGGCAAGCGTCGCACCGGACGAGATACCGACCAGCAGGCCTTCCTCGCGGGCCGAGCGGCGCGCCATTTCCTTTGCGTCGTTCGGATCGACCTTGATCACGCCGTCGAGCAGGCTCGTGTCCATGATCGCCGGGATGAAGCCGGCGCCGATGCCCTGGATCGGGTGGGGTCCCGGGTCGCCGCCGGACAGGACCGGCGAGAGCGTCGGCTCGACCGCGAAGACCTTGAGGTTCGGCCATTCCTTCTTCAGCACTTCCGCGCAGGCGGTGATGTGCCCGCCCGTTCCGACGCCGGTGATCAGCGCATCGATCGGATTGTCGCGGAAATCGGCGAGGATTTCCTGCGCCGTCGTGCGGCGGTGAACTTCGAGGTTGGCGGGATTTTCGAACTGCTGCGGCATCCACGCGCCAGGCGTCTCGGCAATAATCTCCTGGGCTCGGGCGATCGCGCCCTTCATACCTTTCTCGCGCGGTGTGAGGTCGAACTGCGCGCCATAAGCGAGCATCAGGCGCCGGCGCTCGATGCTCATGCTGTCCGGCATGACGAGGATCAGCTTGTAGCCTTTCACCGCGGCAACCATCGCAAGGCCGATGCCGGTGTTGCCGGACGTGGGCTCGACGATAGTACCGCCGGGCTGGAGCTTACCGGACTTCTCAGCATCCTCGATCATGGCGAGCGCGATGCGGTCTTTGACCGATGCCCCAGGGTTGGCGCGTTCGGACTTCACCCAGACCTCGGCATTGCCGAACAGTCGGTTGATCCGGATGTGCGGGGTATTGCCGATGGTCTCGAGGACGTTGCTGGCCTTCATGGGGTGGTCTCCTTCGCGTCGCAGCTAAATCGGTTCACGGCCGCTTCGTTGCAAGCTCCCTCAGACCCCACCCGCGACAACGTCGGCGTTTTCCGGGGCAGGCTCAGGCAAATCGAAGGTGCGCGCGCGGCGCAGCTCGGGGAAAAGTCCGGCCCAGATCAAGGTGATGGCAATCGCGGCAACGCCTCCGGCGACGGTCGCCGCAACGGGACCCATGAGTGAGGCGAGGAAGCCGCTTCGCGCTTCGCCGAGCTCGTTCGAGGCGGAGATCGCCAGGGTCGACACCGCTCCGACGCGGCCGCGCATCTCGTCCGGCGTGTGAAGCTGGATCAGGGACTGCCGGATGTAGACCGAGAACATGTCCGCCGCTCCGAGGACGGTCAGGGCGGCGATCGAAACCGCGTAGGTTTGTGAGACTCCAAACACTGCGGTGGCAGCCCCGAACACGACGACAGCGGCGAGCATCTTCACGCCGACATTCGTCTTGAGCGGGCGGATCGAGAAAATGAGCGCGGTCAGCGTCGCCCCGATCGCCGGAGCGGCGCGCAGCGGCCCGAGGCCGTCGGCGCCGACCTCAAGGATGTCGCGCGCATAAACGGGCAGCATGGCGGTGACCCCGCCGAGGAGGACCGCGAATAGGTCGAGCGTGATCGCTCCGAACACGAGACGGTTGCGGCGCACGTAGGAGAGGCCGTCCGCCATCTGCTGAAGCGGGCTGCCGGCCTTCAGTGTCGTCCTCGGGATCGGACCGATGGTGAACAGCAGGGCCGCTGAGACCGCGAACAGACCGGCGCTAACACCGTAGGGGAGATAGGGCGCGATGTCGTAGAGGATGCCGCCGATTGCCGGGCCCGCAATGGCTCCGGTTTGCCAGGCTGCGGAGCTCAGCGCGATGGCCCGCGGGAGGATCTCACGCGGCACGAGGTTGGGCGCCAATGCCCCGAACGCCGGACCGGCGAAGGCGCGCGCCACACCGAGCAGGGCGGCGACCCCGAACAGGATCGGCAGGCTGATCCAGCCTTCCCAGGTCGAGACGAACAGGATCGCTGCGCACAGAAACTCGAGCAGGATGACCGCTCGCGCCACGTGACGGCGGTCAAGGCGATCGGCCGTCCATCCGCTGATTGGCGTGAGCACGAAGAGCGGCACGAATTGCACGAGTCCAATGAGGCCGAGCTGGAACGCGGCCCCGCGGATCGGCATAGTCTCGCGGGCGATGTCGTAGACCTGCCAGCCAATGACGATGACCATCGCCATCTGCGCGATGGTCGTCGCCAGCCGGGCGAACCAGTAAGACCGATAGGCGGGGTAGCGAAAAGGTTCGGGAAGCAGACTCACCCGCGCCGCCTAGCTGCGCATCGGGTCGGCACGCAACCTGACGAAGGCTGCGCCCGACCCGAGCAATCGAAGCTTGGACTTAGTAGGCCGATTCTTCCTGGCGCTCCTCAGCCTCGCTCCCGACCGGTGCACTGTTGCCGATCAGGAATGAGAGCAGATCGTTGATCAGCCGCTCCTTGTCGGTTGCGAAAAGGCCGTGGGCGCTGCCGTCATATTCGATCAACTGCGCACCCGGCACCTGATCGGCAACGACGCGGCCCGTGGCGTCGATCGGAACCGTCTTGTCGCTCGTGCCATGAATGACGAGTGTAGGAACGCCGTCGAAGCTCTTGAGGTCCGGACGGAAGTCCGTCGTCGCAAAGGCTTGCGCGGCAGCGAGCGTCGGGCGAAGGCCCGCCATCATCGACTGCCTCCAGGCGTTCATCAGCACGCCGTCGGTGACCGGCTGAGATACGAGGCCGACGCCGAAGAAATCCTTGAAGAACGACTGGAAGAAGTCCTCGCGATCCCTCTTCATGCCGATCGTCATGTCGTCGAACGTCGACTGCGGCACCCCGTTCGGATTGTCGTCCGTCTGCAGCATGTACGGCACAATTGAGCTGATCAGCACGGCCTTGCTGACGCGGTCCTTGCCCTGCTTCGTCAGGAAGCGGGCGACCTCGCCGCCTCCCATGGAGAAGCCGACGAGCGCCACCGGCTGCTGCACGCCCGCGTCCTCCAGGAT
>JAEVYW010000018.1 GCA_023392555.1 Pseudomonadota bacterium
CATCAGCAGATTGTGGCCGCCAGCCGCCGCGATCTCGAGCGCGCGCTTGGCGACTTCCTGACCCTTCACCTGCTTGAGGTCCGGACCACCGACGGGTGCTTCGGCTTCACCTGGCTGCGGCGGCTCAAGCACCGACAATCCGCGAAGATGAGAGAGCAGCGCCAGCAAGTCGGGCGCAGCAACGATCTCGACATTACCGGCCCACGCAGCCTCTGCGCCTTGGGCGGCCGGACAGATCAGTCCCCTGCTCTCGCCGGAGGCATGAAGCGCGGCGAGCAGCACGCCCGGCGACGGCGCAATCCGCCCGTCGAGCTTCAACTCGCCTACGACGACGTAATGGCTGAGTGCCTCGGCATCGACGGCGCCGATCGCCGCCAACAGGCAGAGAGCGATCGGAAGGTCGAAGTGCGAGCCATCCTTCGGCAGATCGTCCGGCGCCAGGTTCACCGTTATCCGCTTGGGCGGAAGCGCTAGGCCGATGGAGGCAAGCGCCGCGTGGACGCGCTCGCGGCTTTCGGCGACCGCCTTGTCCGGCAATCCGACGATGGTGAATCGCGGCAACCCGGCGCTCAATTGCACCTGGACTTCAACTCCGCGGGCTTCGAGGCCGAGATATGCGACGGTAGCGACAGTGGCGGTCATTCGGCGCCACCGCCAACGAACAACATTAGCTTACGCAGACGTCCCCCTAGCTCGGCAGGCGAGGTGCTAGCGCGGCCCAATGCTTGCGGCAACGGCCCATTGCTCCCACATGCCCCGTCATGATTAGCCGCGACCAGTGGCGGGCCTTTATCGACAGCCCCGCCGTCGAGTGGACCATATTCGTGGTCGGCCTCCTCCTGCTTTTCATCGTCGCCCCGCTAGTTGGCGCTCTCCCCGGCCCCGGCGGGATCCTCGTCGCCGGGCTCGGCCTGGCGATGGTTTTGAAGACCAGCATGTGGGCGAAGCGACACTACGTCCGCTTCAAGCGCTGGAAGCCCAAGGCCGGCGGGTGGACGGACTGGGCGCTTCGCCGCAAGAGCTACCAGCGCCGGAAGGAGCTGGAGAAACAGCGGCAGGCCGAGCTCGCCGAAGAGCCGTCAGAGACCACACAGGCGAATTGACTTTGGAACGAGGCTCCCTTATCGGCCCCCTCGACAGCGGCTGCCTGACGGGCGGCCCTTTTTCTTTAGATTTCGAATTTGAGGCATGAGCGATGAAGCGCACCTTCCAGCCGAGCAATCTCGTCCGCAAGCGCCGTCACGGCTTCCGGTCGCGCATGGCGACGGTCGGCGGACGCAAGGTGCTGAACGCCCGCCGCGCACGCGGCCGCAAGAAGCTCAGCGCCTAGTCATCCTTCGCAAACGCTCGGATTTCCTCGCTGCGAACGCCGGACGGCGTGCGGCGACACCCGGCTTTGTGCTCCTCGTCCGCGATCGTAACGACGGCGATGCGCTTCGCCGCGTCGGCTTCACGGTCAGCAAGAAGGTCGGCGGGGCAGTCGTGCGCAACCGCATGAAGCGGCGATTCCGCGCACTCGCCCGCGAGATCCTTCCAAGCCAAGGCTATGCCGGCGCCGACCACGTCATGATCGGCCGCGGCAGCGGCATCGAGCGCGACTTCGGCGACCTTCGGAGCGATCTCGTCCGCGCGCTCGCGAAGACGCATCCGTGATCGCCAAGCTCCTCATCATGATCGCTCGCGGCTGGCAGAAAGGCCCGTCGCAGGTCTTGCCGCCGAGTTGCCGGTATCAGCCGAGCTGTTCGGCCTATGCGATCACCGCACTTCAACGCTATGGCGCCGCGCGTGGCAGCTGGCTCGCGTTCAAACGGCTCATGCGCTGCCACCCCTGGGGTGGCCAGGGCCACGACCCGGTTCCCTAAGTTCGAGGATCATACGTGAACGAGAATAGAAATCTGATCCTCGCGATCGTGCTCAGCGCGCTCGTGCTGCTGGGCTGGGGCTGGATGTCGCAGAAAATCACGCCGGCGAACCCGTCGCCGGTGAAGGCCGACAATGGCGTAGTGAAGCCGGTTCCACAGCCGAACGCGAGCGCCGTCCCGAACACGCCGGCGCAGATGCGCAACCGCGACGTCGTGCTCCGCGAGGGCCCGCGCGTTCAGATCCGCACGCAGAGCCTGCAGGGCTCGATCAACCTGAAGGGCGCGCGGATCGACGATCTCGTGCTGCTCAACCAGCGCGAGGGCATCGCCAAGGATTCGCCGCCGGTTCGCCTGCTCTCGCCTGCGGGAGCGCCCGGAGCCTACTTCGCTTCGTTCGGCTGGACCGGCCAGGGCATCGAGGCTCCGCCGGCAGACGCGACCTGGACCGCGAGCGCGCCGCAGCTTGTGCCCGGCAAGCCGGTCACCTTGAGCTGGACGAACCCGACGGGCCAGCGTTTCGAACTGATCGTGTCGGTGGACGAGGACTACCTCTTCAGCGTGCAGCAGCGCGTTGCGAACCCTGGCGCCAATGCCGTTGCAGTGCGTCCGTTCGGCCTCATCAGCCGCGCCAACAAGTCGCCGGACCCGGATAGCTGGACCGTCCACGTCGGCCCGATCGGTGTCTTCAACGGCGCCGCAGACTACGACGTAAATTGGAAGGACCTCGACGAGCAGCCGAACGGTAAGCAGTTCAACACGCGCGGCGGCTGGGTCGGCTTTACCGACAAATATTGGCTGACCGCCCTCGCCCCGGCCGAGAACGCAAACTTTGCCGCCAGCCTGCGCAAGAGCCCGAGCGGCGGGTACCAGGCGGACTATGCCGATCCGTCCATCATCGTGCCGGCCGGCAAAGCGATCTCCACGACCACGCGCCTGTTCGCGGGTGCGAAGGACGTGAAGCTGCTCAACCGCTACGAAGAAGCGGGCATCCCCAAGCTGTCGAAGGCGATCGACTGGGGCTGGTTCGAATGGTTCATGCGACCGATATTCAACCTGCTGAACTGGCTGTTCCAGCATATCGGCAACTTCGGCGTGGCGATCATCTGCCTGACGCTGATTGTCCGCCTGATCATGTTCCCGATCGCCCAAAAGCAGTTCGCTTCGATGGCCGCGATGCGGAAGGTTCAGCCGAAGCTGAAGGCGATCCAGGAGCGCTTCAAGGACGACAAGCCGCGGCTGCAGCAGGAAATGCTGAAGCTGTACCAGCAGGAAAAGATCAATCCGGCAGCGGGTTGCCTTCCGATCCTGCTGCAGATCCCGATCTTCTACGCCCTATACAAGGTGTTGCTGGTCAGCGTCGAAATGCGCCACCAGCCGTTCGTCGCGTGGATCAAGGATCTCTCGGCGCCCGACCCGCTGCACTTCTTCAACCTCTTCGGCCTGCTGAACTTCACCCCGCCGTCGCTGCTCGCGATCGGGCCGCTCGCGCTGCTCCTCGGCATCACCATGTGGCTGCAGTTCAAGCTGAACCCGCAGCAGATGGATCCAACCCAGCAGCAGATCTTCGCGGTGATGCCCTGGGTGATGATGTTCGTCATGGCGCCGTTCGCGGCGGGGCTGCTCGTCTACTGGGTGACCAGCAACGTGCTGACGATCCTGCAACAATGGTGGCTGTACAAGAAGTTCGGCCTGCACTTCTCCGACACGCATCCGGCAACGACGTGACGGACGAGGCCGCCGATATAGAACGCAAGGAAGTCGCCGAGCGCGCGCGGAAGCTTTTCGCGGGTGCGGTCGACTTTCTGAAGTCGGCGCCGAGCCTCAAGTTCCTGCCTGATGCCGAAGCGCCGGAGATTGCGTTCGCCGGCCGGTCGAACGTCGGCAAGAGCTCGCTCCTCAACGCGATTACCAATCGCAAGGCGCTCGCCCGGACCTCGAACACGCCGGGCCGCACGCAGGAGCTCAACTTCTTCGACGTCGGCCAGCCGCTGCAAATCCGTCTCGTGGACATGCCGGGTTATGGCTTTGCCGAAGCGCCCAAGGACCTGGTGAAGCGCTGGCGCTTCCTCGTGAACGATTATCTTCGTGGGCGGCAGGTGCTCCGCCGCGCCTTCGTGCTGGTCGATTCGCGGCACGGGCTAAAGCCGGTCGACAATGAGATCATGGAGATGCTCGACGGCGCCGCGGTCAATTACCAGCTCGTCCTGACCAAGGCCGACAAGATCAAGCCGACCGAGCTCGCCAAGATGATCGAGGCGACGACCGCCGCTGCGCTGAAGCACGCCGCCGCTCATCCGCAGCTGATTGCCACGTCGAGCGAAACCGGTGCGGGCATCGCCGAGTTACGGACAGCAATCTATGAGGCGGCGCACGCCTGAGGGAGCTTCGAGAACCTTGCTCAAACTGATCATCGGCAATCGTGCATATTCCAGCTGGTCGATGCGCGGCTGGCTCGCCGTGAAGCATTCGGGCGAAGAGTTCGAGGAATTCGTCGTGCCCATGTTCGACGACGAATGGGAGAAGCGCCGCGAGGGCGACGAGTTCGCGCCTTCGCTCGGCAAGGTCCCCATCCTTTGGGACGGAGATTGCGTCGTCTGGGACAGCCTGGCCATCGTCGAGTTCCTCGCCGACCGCGTCGGGCGTGAGAAATATTGGCCCGAAGACCAGTCGGCACGCGGCATGGCTCGTTCGATGGCGGCCGAGATGCACTCCGGCTTCGCCAACCTGCGCCGTGATCTGCCGATGAACGTCCGCAAGAGCTTCGCCGCCGCGGACCTCAGCGAAGACGTCATCGACGAGATCGAGCGCATCCTGCAGCTGTGGGCGCAGGCTCGGGCGCGCTTTGGTGGAACGGGCGACTATCTGTTCGGCGACTGGTGCGCAGCGGACATGATGTTCGCGCCCGTGGTCACGCGCTTCATCACTTATGCGGTGCCGGTGCCGCCATTCGCGGCGAGCTACATGAAGGCGGTGCTGCAGCACCCGCATGTCGCGGAATGGATCGAGGCGGCCCAGGATGAGCCGTGGGTCATCGAGCGCTATGAGGTCGGCGAGGCCGCCTAGGGCTGGCGTTTCGCCTCGTAAGGTGTGCCGTCCTTGTGGACGTAGGTGCCCGCCGGCGTGAACATCATGTCGATGTCGGAATAGGCCCCGCCCTTGCTCTCGCCGCCCCCAAAGACGACGAATGCGCAATCCTGGCCGCTTTCGTTGATGAGGTGGTGACCGTTGCGGACGCCCTTGGGCCAAGCGGCTAGGTCGCCCGGCTTCAAGGTCGTTCGGCCCTCGTCTTCGACCAGCACCGCTTCGCCGGACAGCATGACCAGAAATTCGTCCTCGCCCTCGTGCCAGTGGCGCTGGCTCGACCAGGCGCCGGGCTTCAGCACGACGTGACTAACGCCGAAGTCGGTCATTCCCGTCGCAGGCGCGAGCCGGCGCTGCCAGCGCCCGGCCACCGCTTCGTTGAACGGCGGCGGGTAGCCCGTCCGATTGACCTGTTCGATCGAGTCCAAGTCCACCTTGGGCATCCCATGCTCCTTTGCTAGGCCAGTGCCATGGCTCTTGACCCCGTCGCACTCGCCGCTGCCTTGATCAACTGTCCGAGCGTCACT
>JAEVYW010000094.1 GCA_023392555.1 Pseudomonadota bacterium
GGTGACGACGACCCGCATTTCCTTCTGACCCTCGTGGATTGTCAAAGTCTTGAGGTCGGGCGCTGCGTCTAGCGTGGCCTGGCGAAGCTCATTGAGCGTGAGGGCGCCAGTGGCCATGCCGCCGGCAACGCCGACCCGGAAGGTGAGGGCGTTGTCCTCAGGCGCCAAACGAAGGGCGATATTTCCCGGCGCGACGAAGGGCAGACCTGCGGTGCCCGGGACCTCGCCCACCTCACAGATGGGCGTCCCGTCGACGGACTCGAGCTCGAAGGATTGGGCGACGCCGGGCGTCACACTGAGGGAGCGGCGGACGGCGTCGCAGGATTGCGGGCTGCCTTCTACGCGACCGTTGGCGGCGATGCGGAGGGCGAGTGCGTTGCGGGCGATCAAGCTTTCGACCGACCGGACACCAAGTCGGGATTGATCCTCGACCTGGGAGCGAAGCAGGCTGTTGGCATCGCGAATGCCCTGGCTGGCAATCAAGACCAGACCAATACCTACAGGCAGCAAGGCTGCACTGAGGATCAACATCAGCTTTGCAGTGGTCGGGAGCGCTGCGAATCGGCGCGACAATTCACTCAGCACGGATTCAGATCCGTCAATCGATCAGCTGAGTTTCCCAAGCAGGTCGCTGAAATCATCGGGAACGGTCTCACGCAGCGTGTCGTCATAGATCGTACGCAACGCACGACCGATGTCGCCAGCCTTCTGCTTGCGACCTTTTTTCTCGTCAGGCACTTTTTTATGCGTCTCTTTTCGATCGGCGCCCATTTCAGAGCCGGTCTTCCTATTAACACTCAACCTATCGACCCCCCTAGGCGCGGGCACCTGCGCGCTCGATAACGATCAACCCTGGAGGTGCAACGGGATTTTGCGCCGGCTTCGAGCATCCACGTCCCGCATCCGGGCAGCCACCAGCTGCAAACAAAAACCCGCAGCGGCCTCACCGCGCGACAACGGAAACCAAATGCCCGGTCCTTTGTTCCAGCCGGGACACATCTAATGCGGGGGTGTGGCGCGGCGCCATCAGCCGTCATTTCGTTAAGGGTTGCATCGAAAGACAGCGGCCCTCAAAGAGGCCCCCGTTCACGACTGGGAGAGAGCTTTACAATATGTCGCTTGGTCAGGAACTCGCGCCCCATCTGCCATTCCTGCGCCGCTATGCGCGCGCACTGACGGGCAGCCAGCAACACGGGGACGCCTTCGTCCGCGCAACGCTTGAAGCGATCGTCGCCCAGCCGGATGAATTTCCGCGCGATGTCGATCCGCGGCTTGGCCTGTACAAGACGTTTCATGCCATCTGGTCCACGGCCAATGTCGAGGAAGGCGAGGAGCCGACCGACATCTCCGGTGCCGAGGGTATCGCCCAGGCCCGCCTGTCGCGGATCACGCCGTTGTCGCGCCAGGCGCTGCTGCTGACTTCGCTCGAAGGCTTTTCGTCCGACGATGCGGCCTATCTGATCAGCGCCTCCCCGGAGGACGTGGATTCGCTCGTCGCCGAAGCGCTCAGCGAGATCGAGCGCCAGACGCTGGCCGACGTCCTGATCATCGAGGACGAGCCGATCATCGCCATGGATATCGAAACGATCGTCCGCGACCTCGGCCATAATGTCACCGGCGTCGCCGTGACCCGCGATGAAGCGGTTGCCCAGGCTCGCTCGCATCCGCCGGGACTGGTGCTTGCCGACATTCAGCTGGCCGACGATTCCAGCGGAATCGATGCGGTGAAGGACATTCTCGCGGAATTCTCCGTGCCGGTGATCTTCATCACGGCATTCCCGGAACGGCTGTTGACGGGAACCCGGCCCGAACCCACCTTCCTCATCACGAAGCCGTTCCAGCGTTCGACGGTCAAGGCAGCGATTGCGCAGGCCCTGTTCTTCGACGCGGCGACGGTTCCGGCGGCATAGAGCCGGACTCGTAACGGAACAGGGGCGCGAGACGGCGCGTTAGCCGACTCGAAGAACTGTCGAGAGAGATTGATGAGCGACGAACGGCCGGAACAGATCACCACGACCGAGGCGAGAGCAGGCGCGACTCCCCATGTGACGCGCTACGTTCTCATTTTCGGCCTTTTGCTCGTGGTGGTGGCCTTCATCATCGTCACCTTGGTCGCGGGCAGCTGAGCGCCTCGATTCCGTCATCTTCGGAATGCTATTGTGTGGCGCAGCGCGAGCTGAATTTTGCTCTTTTTGAAACGGGTGGGGATTAGTGGCCGACGACGAACAGATTGAGGCCGAGGTGGAGGTTCCAAGCGAACCCGTTCCGCTGTCCGATCCCGAGTTCAAGGACCAACTCGCCGCGGTCATCCCGCATCTGCGTGCGTTCGGCCGTTCGCTGTCGGGCAGCCGCGACCTCGCGGACGACCTCGTCCAGGAAACACTCCTGAAGGCATGGGCGGCGCGCAAGCGCTTCCAGGCCGGCACGAACATGCGCGCCTGGACCTTCATCATCCTGCGCAACCTCTTCCTCAGCCAGATGCGCCGCGCGCGCTTCAAGGGCGAATGGGACGAGATCACGGCGTCGAAGATTCTTGCGGCTCCGGCCAGCCAGGACCGCCATATCGAGCTTAGCGACATGCAGCGTGCGCTGATGCACCTGCCGCAACCGCAGCGCGAGGCG
>JAEVYW010000111.1 GCA_023392555.1 Pseudomonadota bacterium
TCCTTAGAGACCAACGACAAGGAAAGCGAACAAAGGCCGGCCGATGACTCACGCGGACGCCTCATAAGTGAGCGCTCGGCATGATCGGCAAATGATCATGAAATGATCGGCAAACCTCCATCGCCAAGCGGGCGCCGCCACTGTCCCTACTTGCAAGCGATGGAGGACATCATGCGCTCATCGATTGCGGCAATGTTGGCAGCAACCGCGACATTCGCCGTCAGCGCCTGCGGCGGCGGAAGCAGCGGAGGCGGCGTTGGCGTGCAATCCACGCCGGTACCACCGACAGCACCGACGCCGGCCGCGGCTCCGGTGACGATCTTCGCCTCACCAGCCCCGGGCGAATATGCGTCGATCGGGGCTTCGATCGCGGGACCCGGGGGAAATCTCGACGCCTACCAGTCCAGCACCGACCGGTTCGGCCCCGTTTCCACGTCGCAGGCCGATCAGGCCCACGTCCGCTACACAACGGGCGGATATTATGAGGTGAAGCTCGCCGGGGCCGATTGGGACCGCCTCGTACCCCACAAAGGGATGGTCACATCCGACCCGAACAACAATTACTTCCAACCGGCCGGCGTTCCGCAGAACTACGCTTATCTTGTCACGCGTAACTCCCGCACGCAGGGCTACAGTTTTTCGGAGCTGGGGGCCTGGGGTTCCGAGGCGCAGGGGCGCTGGGGGTACACCGCGTTCGGCGCAGCAACTTCGCCAAACGGCGTTCCGACATCGGGTAGCGCGACCTTCAGCGGGGTCGTATCCGGAAGCACGGACGCAATGTCCGCCGACAACCTCTACGGCGGCTACACGCCCATCCCGACCGACGGGTTCGTGACCCTCAATTTCGATTTCACGGCCGGCTCGCTGAACGGCCGATTGGACCTGTTCCTGCCGGACGGGATGAACCCCATCCCACTCGACAGTTTCGCGTTCACGCAGACGGTCTTCTCGCCGGGCAGCACCTCATATTCAGGGCGCTTCGACAGCCCGGAGACGGGCCAGAACTTCTTCCTCGGCCAGTTCACCGGACCAAACGCGCAGGAAACCATCGGTGCCTGGGCGGTCCCATTCCGGTTCGATCAACAGGGCGGATTCATCCACGGCGACGGCCAGGTCCATCAGGCTTTCGGCGCCTGGGTCGCGAAGCGCGGCAACTGAAAACCACCTCAGAAGCGGAGACACGAACATGCGTATGAACTTCGATGCCCTCATTATCGGGACGGCGACGGTAGCGCTCGCGGGGTGCGGTGGGGCTGGTGGTGGGGGCGTACAATCGATGCCCAACCCGATCACTGTGGCTCCGCCGCCGCCTTCCTCTCCGTCACCACCGCCATCACCGCCCCCCCTCCCGACGGGACCGATCGGGCTGCAAAGCAACGCACCCTTCGCAACGCAGGCAGCTCATCTGGACGCCTCTGGATTTAACATCGGGTCGGATGCCGTCGAGTTCAGTTACTCCTCTTCCGACAACGCCTACACAATCACGGTGCCCCACCATTCTCCCGGCCGTTTGGTAACTATCGGCGGCAATGGTTCGTACAACGCGACCGGCTGGACGCACCTTCAGGGCACCCATAACCAGGTTCAATCGCAACCAGTATCAGCGCCGGTGACCGTCAATTTGGACTGGCCGGGATCTTCAACGCTCACCTACACGAGCGTTGGCGAGTGGGCCGAAGGCGGGGCCTTTCCCATCAACCGCGGCTTTTTCGCCTACGGCATCCCGACAACAGCCGGCGATGTGCCTGTATCAGGAGCTGGAACCTACACCGCGGCTGTTCGCGGAATGACCGAAGACGGCACGTTCGTTGGCGGCTCGGTTGCGCTGGCGTTCGATTTTGGCGCCGGCACGCTGAGCGGCGCGATGAAGCCGGTGCTTTATCCGTGGGATGCGTACCCGCTGGGCACCTATACGTTCCGCGACACCGTATATTCGTCAGGCTCTACGACATTTTCCGGCGCGTTCATCGTGCCCGGCTCCAATGCACCCTCCTCATTCAGCGGAAATTTCACCGGACCACAGGCGGCGGAATTCATGGCGAGCTGGCGCGCACCCTACGTCTATTCGAACGGCGGACCGGCGGGGACAATGGCCGGTGTCTGGACGGGCAAGAAGGACTGACGATGCTTCTGTTCGCAATGGGGACGGTCTTGGCTGGAACGGCGCCTGAACCATTGCCGCAACCTGCCGAGGCTGAAATGGCCAGCCGCACGTTCCGGCTGACGTCGACAAACATGCTGGTATTCGCGGACAAAGCCGCTGCGAGTGGGCGTGTCGACGTCGCCGTGGACGCGTACCGGGCGCTTGCTCACGATGCAGATCCCCAGGTGCGCGCCGAGGCCCTTTACCGACACGGCAAGCTGCTTTTGAGTCTCGGAAAGCTGAAGGAAGCCGCCCTGCTTCTGAGGCGGGTGATCGATAGTCAGCCGACCGCAGCGCCGCCGCGGCTTGAGCTTGCTCGCGCTCTGCAGTTGATGGGCGACAATGACGGCGCATGGCGCGAGGTCCGTGCGGTCCAGGCTTCGGGATTGCCCATCCATGTTGCGCGGATGGTCGATCGCTATTCCGAGGCTCTGCGAGCTGCACGACCGTTCGGAACATCGATCCAGATCGCACTTGCTCCGGACTCCAACATCAACACTGCGACCCGTTCCGACACACTTGACACCGTGCTTGGCGATTTCGACATCGATGCTGACAGCAAGGCCCGGTCGGGCGTGGGCGTTGCGCTGGCCGGCCAAGCGTATCGCCGCCTGCCGTTGAGCTCCGGCCACAGCTTGGTGGCGCGCGTAAGCGGTGCCGCGAACCTGTATCGAAAACCAGACTTCAATGACTTCACGCTCGACGCTGCGGCGGGCCCGGAGCTTCAGATCGGATCGAGCCGGGTCACGGTCGAGGCTGGGATCGCGCAGCGTTGGTACGGGATGAAGCCGGTGGTTCGCTCCACCCGGATTGCAGCGTCATTGAGGAAGCCCCTCGGCCGGCGCACCCAGCTGTCGGCCTCGGCCTCCATCGGTCGGCTCGATTACAAACTGAACGATCTACAGGACGGTACCTCGGTCAATGCGCGCTTAGGCGTCGAACGTGCCTTGTCCGCGACGACCGGCATCGGCGTGAACCTATCCGCGGGGCGCCTTGCCGCCAGGGATCCGGCCTACTCGACACGCGACTGGCGGATAGGCGTGGTCGGCTGGCGCGACATCGGCCGGGCGACGCTGACCGCCGAAGCCGAATACGGACGGCTGAAGGCAGATAACCGGCTTGCGCTGCTGCCCGAAGCTCGGGCGGACCGGTACAGCCGCTTGGCGATTGGAGCGTCGTTCCGTCAGCTCACCTTCGGTGGCTTCGCGCCGTTCACGCGGTTTGTCATCGAACGGAACCGAAGCACGGTCGAGTTCTACGACTATCGCCGCCGCCGGTCGGAGGTCGGATTCAGCCGCGCCTTCTGAGGTTTCCGCAGAGCGGCAGTGGCAATTTCAACATCGCGACACCATATCGCGGTCAGCCGCGTTGACGATCAGCAGTGGCTCGTTACAATCAGAACATAAACGGAACGAAATTCGGCCGATGCTGACTCATATTTCTGTCCGCGGCGCGCGGGAGCACAATCTTAAAGCCGTCGACGTGGATATCCCGCGCGAGAGCCTGACGGTCATCACCGGCCTGTCCGGCTCGGGCAAATCCTCCCTCGCGTTCGACACCATCTATGCCGAAGGGCAGCGCCGCTACGTCGAGTCCCTCTCGGCCTATGCGCGCCAGTTCCTTGAGATGATGCAGAAGCCGGACGTCGAGCATATCGACGGCCTGTCGCCTGCGATTTCGATCGAGCAGAAGACGACCTCGCGCAACCCGCGCTCGACGGTCGCTACGGTCACCGAGATCTACGACTACATGCGCCTTCTGTGGGCGCGCGTCGGCATCCCCTATTCGCCCGCGACGGGCCTTCCGATCGAGGCGCAGCAGGTCAGCCAGATGGTCGACCGCGTCATGTCGCTACCCGAAGGCTCGAGGCACTATCTGCTCGCGCCGGTCGTCCGCGGCCGGAAGGGCGAGTATCGCAAGGAGCTGGCCGAGTGGCAGAAGGCGGGCTTCACCCGCGTCCGCATCGACGGCGAATTCTACGACATCGAGGACGCGCCGGCGCTTGACAAGAAGTACAAGCACGACATCGAAGTCGTGGTGGACCGCGTCGTCGTCCGCGAGGGGATTGAGGCGCGGCTGGCGGACAGCTTCGAGACAGCGCTGAAGCTCGCCGAAGGCCTCGCCTTCCTCGACCCGGCCGATCCGCCCGCGGATGCCGAGCCTGCGCCGAAGGGCATGAAGCTCGACTACGCCCCGCCCGGCCGCATCCTGTTCAGCGAGAAGTTTGCCTGCCCCGTCAGCGGCTTCACCATCGCCGAGATCGAGCCGCGCCTGTTCAGCTTCAACGCGCCGCAGGGCGCCTGCCCCGCCTGCGACGGCCTCGGCGAAAAGCTGGTGTTCGACGAGGACCTCGTCGTCCCCAACCACGCTTTGTCGATCAAGAAGGGCGCGGTCGTGCCCTGGGCCAAGTCCAATCCGCCCTCGCCTTATTACATGCAGGTGCTGAGCTCGCTCGCCCGCGCCTACGACTTCGACCTCGAAACGCCGTGGGGCGAGCTGCCCGAGCAGGCGCAGGACGTCATCCTGCACGGCACCAAGGGCCGCCCGGTCACGCTGCGCTTCATCGACGGCCGCAAGTCGTACGAGGTGAAGAAGCCGTTCGAAGGCGTCATCGGCAACCTCAACCGCCGCATGATGCAGACCGAAAGCGCGTGGATGCGCGAGGAGCTGTCGCGCTACCAGGCGAGTCGTCCGTGCGAAGTCTGTCACGGCGCCCGCCTCAAGCCCGAGGCGCTCAGCGTGAAGATCGCCGGCGAGGACATTTCGCTCTCCACCCGCCGCTCGGTCGAGGACGCCTACAATTGGTTCGGCAGCCTCGAGGAAAAGCTCAACCCGACCCAGCGGGAAATCGCGCACGTCATCCTCAAGGAGATCAACGCGCGCCTCGGCTTCCTCCACAATGTCGGGCTCGACTATCTCCATCTCGACCGCACCAGCGGGACGCTGAGCGGCGGCGAAAGCCAGCGCATCCGCCTTGCGTCGCAGATCGGCTCAGGCCTGTCGGGCGTGCTCTACGTCCTCGACGAACCGTCGATCGGCCTTCATCAGAAGGACAACGACCGCCTGCTCGAAACGCTGAAGCGGCTAAAGTCGCTCGGCAATACCGTGCTCGTCGTCGAACATGACGAGGATGCGATCCGCACCGCCGACCATGTCATCGACATGGGTCCGGGCGCGGGCGTCCACGGCGGCGAGATCGTCTGCGCCGGAACGCTCGACGAGCTGCTCGCGTGCGAGACCAGCA
>JAEVYW010000127.1 GCA_023392555.1 Pseudomonadota bacterium
GTAGATGATAATCGGGCGTCCAGTCGCGACCGCCTTCTTCCCCTCGGCCAGCATCTCACGCAGCGCTTTCGGGCCTGCATCGCGGTCGACGGGAATGACGCCATAACTTCGCGTCGCCCAGCCAAAGCCCGGGATTTGGCTCAGTTCGCGCTTGAGGACCATGATCGGAGTCTTTGCCAGCCGAACCATCTCCAGCGTCTCGAACATCGACTGGTGTTTCACCGCAATGAGGTAGGGTCCAGGCGGGATCGCGCCCTGAACCTCCACACGCGTTCCGAGCAGCCTCGCTAACCGATGATTGAAGTCGGTCCAGGCGTGAACCACCGCCCGCATCTGCCGCGGGCTGAACAGGCTGCCGATGAAACAGCCGATCACGAACAGCAAAGTCCCCGGGTAGAAGATCAGCGCGTACACGATCGCGCGCATCAGACGTCGACCCAGACGGCCAGCCTACGCAGGAGATATTTGTTGTACTCGCTGAACAGGATCGCGAAGCTGGGCTCGGTCTTCACGGCGTCGATCACCACCTTGTAGCGGCTGCCCAGGACGCGGTGGAATTCATAGGCCGAACGGCGCATGTGCCAGTCGTTGGTGACCAGCCGCAGCGACTTGTACTTGTGCTTCGCAAGCCAACGCCCGGCTTCTTCGGCGTTGGACCGGGTGTCGACGGATTCGCTGCCAAGATCGACGCAGCAGCGCACCAGCCGCTCCTTGCCGCCAAGCCGCTCGATCATGTCCTTCTTGGTCACTGAGGGGTCGGCCCCGGAAATGAGCAGGCGCTTTGCCGAGCCCTCCGACAGCACTTCCATCGCGTGCTCGATGCGGCCGCTGCCTCCCGTGAGGACGACGATCGCGTCGGTACGGACGTCGGCCTTTGCCGGACGGTCGAGCGCCACGGCGAACAGGATGAAGCCGAGCGCGTAGAGCAGGATCAGGAACGACAGGAAGCGGGCGATCATGGTGCTGTGCGCAATGCCCTCAAGACAGCTGTTCGCGCAACGAGCGTTGCCAGGAAAACAGCGGCAAGCGGCAAAAGCGCCAAGATAACGAAATCCACGATTCCAAGCGGCGCTCTCCCGGTCAGGTCAGTCGCAAGCGCCAGGCCACCACCGCCGATGATTAGCAGGATCAATGCTGCGATCAGGCCACCGGCAAGTGCGCCGACCAGCGCGTCGAGTGCGATCTTGCGCTGGAACAGGCGCGCGACCTGCTGATCCGTCGCCCCGATCCCGTGCATGATCTCAATCGTCGAGCGATGCGTGTCGAGCGCGCCTCTCGCGGCGAGGACGACGGCGGCGGAGGTCGCCGCCGCCATCAGCAGCACGAGGATCAGAGCGAGCCACTGAAGCGCGCGAAGTGACGTCAGTAGCGGTCCGACCGTGGCCTGCTCGGCAATGAAACGCGACTGCGGCACCGTGCGCTGGATCTGCTGGCCGATGAGCGCGGCATTTGCGCCTGGTGCGAGTTCCAGATGGATCAGCGCAGGAACGGGCAGCTCATCGCCTACCCCGCCGGGACCGACCCAGCGCTCGAGCGTCTTCCGCAATTCTTGCTCCGGCACTGGCTCGGCGCTCGTCACACCGCGCGTCGAGCTAGCGACGCGAACGGCGCCCTGAAGCTTGCCGTCGCCTCCGTCGGGCAGCTGGAGCACGTAACGATGCTCGACCGCCCCCGCGACCAGCCCCGCCGCGTTGGACAGAGCCAGACCGGCTGCGGCGACGATCATCATCGCGAAGGTCATGATCGCAATGACGTAGGGCGTCGGGCTACGGAAGGTGCCGCCCGGAACGAGCCGCCGCTCCGCCTCCGAGGCGTTGAGGAAGAGCGCGTTCATTGCATCTGCGCCCGAACGCTCGGCGGATTGCGCAGCATGCCCGTCGGATCGACGACATTGCCCTTCTCGAGACGGATCAGCTGTGCGCCAGGCGTGCTGGTGATCAGCCCGACGTCGTGGGTGGCGACGACCACCGTCGTGCCAAGCCGGTTGAGGGCAGTGAACAAGTGAAGAAGCCGGGCCGCCATCTCAGCATCGACGTTTCCGGTCGGCTCATCGGCAACAAGGAGTTCAGGCTGGCTGATGACTGCGCGGGCGATGGCGACGCGCTGTTGCTCACCGCCGGACAGCGTGGGCGGACGCGCGCTTGCGCGATCGGCGAGGCCGACCCAGGCCAGCATTTCGCGGACCGATCCCTCGACCTCCGCATCATCCATTCCGGCGATGCGCAGCGGCAAGGCGACGTTGTCGAATGCCGACAAATGCCGGATCAGCCGGAAATCCTGGAAGACGACGCCGATACGCCGACGAAAAGCCGGAAGCTCGTCGCGCGTCGCATCGCCGATCTCCTCCCCGAACAAGCGAATGCGGCCGCGGGTAGGGCGTTGCGCGAGATAGAGGAGCTTGAGCAGCGACGTCTTCCCCGCGCCGGACGCTCCGGTGAGGAAGTAAAAGCCCCCCTTGGCCAGGCGGAAATCGAGGTCGCGCAGAACCTCGGCGCCCGTGCCATAACGCAAGCCTACGCTATCGAATTCGACGATTGCCGACAGAAGCCCGCCCCTCCCATCTGGGTCCCGGTTCATTGCACGGCGGCCGCCGCCTTGCCAATGCCCGCGCATTCCTGTTTACCGACGACTGTCAAACGGCTGACAAAGACCGGCTTTATGATCCTGACCTGTCCATCCTGCGCCACGCAATATGTAGTGAAGGACGGCGCTATTCCCGCCAACGGTCGCCAGGTGCGCTGTGCTGCGTGCGGCAACAGCTGGCGTCAGGAGCCGACGGCCCCGGACTCCGAACAGGAACCGACCTCTGCCATCGAGGAGGCTGCGGCGCCTTCGGACCCGGTCGCCGAGGAAGCATCTGCCGAAGCGGGCTACGTCGAGCAGGCAAGCGAGGAAGCCCAGGCCCCCGAAGCACAAGCCGGTAATGGCGAGAGCGACTTCACTTTCGTTCCAGATGACGAGCCGCTGGTAGGAACAGCCGATCCATCGCCGATCCCGCCGGAGGCGGAGGTACCCACGATGGCGGAAGCGTCGCCCTCCGGCCGACTGGAATGGACTGGCGACGACGAATTCAGTCCTTTTGCCGAGCGAGAGCCGGTCGAGCGGAAGTCACAAAAGGGCCTTGGTCTCGCACTTGGTGCGATCGTCCTGATCGCAGTCATTGCAGCCGCTGTCTGGTTTCTGGCCCCGGCCGAGTGGCGGAGCCGGCTCGGCCTCGCGGCCGCCAGTGAGACGCCGCTCAAGCTGGTTCTGGAACATAGCGACCGGCAGCAGCTTGCGAGCGGAAACGAGCTGCTGACGATCAGTGGACGGGTGGTCAATCCGACTGCGGAGCAGCAAGCCGTTTCGGCGATCCGCGCCGAGCTCAAGTCGGCAACGGGCAAGCTGATCTACAGCTGGACCATCCCACCGCCCGCGAGGACCCTGCCTCCGGGTGGGAGCGCTCGCTTCAACAGCGCCGAGCTCAACGTCCCGCCGGGCGCAGAGGACCTGACGATCACCATCGGCGACCCGAAGGCCTGACTTTCTAATAGAATTCGATGAGCGGCACGCTCTGCCGCGTGCCGTCGCGTTCCCGGACCTCGGAAACGCGCTTCACACTGTCTTCCGGTGCAGTCAGTGCTGCGCCTACGCGTACCGCTCGCACGATCGTAACCATCGCCCGCGCCTGACGCACCGGACTGGCACGCACGGCTGGTGCAGGCGAGGCTGCGCCGAGGCTGGCTGCGGTGAGAAACAACAGCATGATCGCCGGTGTAAACGCGGCCGGGCGAAAAGGTAAACAAGTCCTTAAGACTTTGTCCCGCCAAGGGACACAAGACGGCGTTGCGCGGTGCAATCGGCTTTGCTAGTGGCGCGGTCCTGCCAGGGGTTGGCCTTGCCCAGCTCCCAATCTTCATGACGTGCGGTCGTGGCGGAACTGGTAGACGCGCAGCGTTGAGGTCGCTGTGGCCGAAAGGCCGTGGAAGTTCGAGTCTTCTCGACCGC
>JAEVYW010000128.1 GCA_023392555.1 Pseudomonadota bacterium
CCCTGTCGCACCTCGCCCGCGAATGCGGCCGCGAAGACGCCGGCCCCTGCCCGATCCTCGCCTCGTTCAAGATCTGAGGCGATCTAAGCTACTGATTGTATGGGAAAAATGGTGGGCGTGGCAAGGATTGAACTTGCGACCCCTGCGATGTCAACACAGTGCTCTACCACTGAGCTACACGCCCACTCGAGGCGGGCATTTAGGGGCAGGACCGGATGGGCGCAACCCTCTGTGACGCTTGATCTCACGGTTGCGCCGCCATGCCTGTGGTGAGACAGTCCTCACATGTCGACAGTGCGCATCGAGCGACGCTTCCGCGGGCCTCCCGAAACCGGGAACGGCGGTTATGTCGCCGGCCTTATTGCAGCGGCGCTGGGTGGGTCCGAGTGCACCGTCACGCTGAAGTCGCCGCCGCCGCTCGATTGCGACCTGGTGCTCGAGACGGACGGTGTCGGCGCGACCTTGTTCCAGGGTGACTCGATCGTCGTCTCCGCCTCGCGAGAGTCGGTCGAGATCGACGTCCCCTCCCCGCCGCCAACCTTGGCGGAGGCGCAGGACGCGGAGCCGCGCTTCAACGGCTTCTCGCACCACATCTTTCCCGGCTGCTTCGTTTGCGGGCCCGACCGCGAGGGGGGCGATGGAATGCGCATCTTTCCGGGAGCGCTTCACGATGGCGCGCACCGTGTCGCGGCCACCTGGACGCCCGACGACAGCGTGACGGGCGATGATGGGCTCGTCCGACCGGAGTTTCTGTGGGCTGCGCTGGATTGCCCCGGTTATTTCGCGGCCGAGGATGCGGCGGGTTTAGCTCTGCTCGGCAAGATGTCGGCGGTTCTCCACCGCCCCGTGCATTCGGGCGAGCCTCTCGTCGTCACCGGATGGCCTATTAGCAGCGAAGGCCGCAAGCATCGCGTCGGCAGCGCGTTGCACGACGCAAACGGCGAGCTAGTCGCCGCCGCGACGGCGACGTGGATCACGCTGAACGAAACGAAAGCCGGCTAGGGCTTAGAGGCGGCCGTGCTGGTCCTCGGTCTGGAAGATCCGGTCGACTTCCATCACCAGGTCCTTGAGGTGGAACGGCTTCGACAGGAGTTTCGCGCCCGGCGCCGTCCGGCCACCCTGCAGGGCAACCGCCGCGAACCCGGTGATGAACATGACGCGGATTTCCGGGTCAATCGCCGAGGCCTTCTGCGCCAGCTCTATACCGTCCATCTCCGGCATGACGATGTCGGTCAGAAGCAGGTCGAACTGCTCCGACTGGAGCAGAGGCATTGCCTCCGTGCCGCAGCCCACGGCCGAGACCTCATATCCAACGCGCTGCAGCGCTCGCTGCAGATACTCGCGCATCGACGTATCGTCTTCGGCCAGGAGAATTTTCGCCATGAGCCTGTATATGCTCGGAACGTTTAAGATTTTCCAGCGTGGTGCGTCGGTGTTGACCCGAAATGCGACAGTCGGGCACAGGAGTAACCGTTGAAAATGGCGCTTTCCCCACCGGCCATCCATCCGTCGACCGCCGACATCCCCGTTTTGATCTCCGTGCCGCACGCCGGTCGCGACTATCCCGACTCGCTGGTGGCGCTGTCCAAGACCGGTCGCGTGGGACTCGACGCGCTGGAGGATCCGCGGGTCGATGAGCTGGTGGCGTCGACCCTTGCCCAGGGGGTCGGGGCCGTCGTTGCGCGGGCGCCGAGGGCTGCGGTCGATTGCAACCGTTCTGAGGACGAGATCGACCCGACGGTCGTTCGCACAGGGCCGATCCCGACGCTGAGCCCGCGCGCGCGAGGCGGCCTGGGCATCGTTCCCGGGCGGACAGCTGCGCATGGCCCGCTGTGGCGGCAGCCGATCCCGCGGAAGGAGCTCGAAGAGCGGCTGGATGCCGCGCACCGGCCCTATCACCAGGCCATCGAGTCGCATCTCTCCGGCCTGCTCGACAGGTTCGGCTGCGCGCTCTTGCTCGATTGCCATTCGATGCCCTCCCCGCCTGAACGCGGGCCGGACGTCATCATCGGCGACCGATACGGCCAGAGCGCCGCTCCTTGGATGACTGCGGAGGCAGTGAAGATCGCGACGGCCACGGGTTTCCGGACGGGCGTCAACCAGCCCTTTGCCGGTGGCTATGTGGTTCAGCGCCATGGCGCTCCCGCGACCGGCGTTCATGCGCTTCAGATCGAGATCGACCGCCGCTGTTACATGGACCCGGTCAGCCGCGAGAGCGCGCCGGAATTCGCGAAGGTCTCGCGGCTGTTCGAGCAGCTCGCGCTCCGGCTGGGCCAATTCCTGCTCGAGCGCCGCTACTCCGCCGCCGCCGAATAAGAAAAAGGGCCGCCCAAGCTTTCGCAAGGGCAGCCCAGTTCAGGGAGGAAGCACACCTTTCGGTGGCTCACCGCATCGACGAAAAGGGGAGAACGTCGTGCGGACTATCCTAACATTGTGATGTTGACGCAGGCCTTCAAGTCGGCCCGCCGCGCCAAAATCACGCTTCGGCGGGCGCGCCCTCAGGCAGTTCGACCGGGCCTTTGCCCTGCTGAACCTGGCGCGCAAAAACCTCGCGAATCTGCGAAAGCGAGAACAGATGCGCGTAAATCAGGGCGAGCATGCCGTTCTGATTCATCTTGCGCAGTTCGTCGCCGCGAAGCTCGCGGAGCTTCTCTTCGTCGACCATGCGGAAACCGCGATAGATGAACGGCTGCGGCGCACCTTCCGGCTGGATCGCAACTTCGCCGTCGATCAGCAGGCCCGACTTCTTCAGGTCCTGGACGAAAGCGCCGGTGCGCTGGCCGGCAGTCTCGAACTGCTCGCAGAACGCGAGGACGGCCTTGGTCGCCTCGGACGGCTGGTCGCCGTCGAACAAGGGCTCGCCCTCGTCGAACTCGCCGATCGCGCCCGAGTTCGGATCGAAGCACAGCGACAGCTCGTCGCTTTCGGGCCGAAGACGCGCGAGGAGGAACGGGTAACGACGCATGTACGCCGGGATATAGAGACCCTGGTCGCGCGGCTTGCCGGTCGCGTCGAGGAAGACGTTCTGGCCGTCGTTGAGGCCCATCAGCGCCAAGGGGATCGGGTCCTCGCCGACCGAAAAGACGATCGGATAGTGGCGCTGAAGCAGCGGGAATTCCTCGACGGTGGCCGGGACCGCATGTGCGGTCGCCATCTGGGTCGCGCTTTCCAACCGGCGGATCTTCATCTTGCCATGCTCTTGAGTGTTGAGCGGCTGAAGCGCGGTGTAGAAAAGCGGCAGTTCCTGGGTCGGGGCGGCGGTCGCCATTATCGAGGCTCTCCTGGGGTTCGGCCGGGCCCGCATCCGCGCGCTCGTCTTGGCCGGGGAATTTCAACGCCGTGCGCTGTATGCAACGGCCATTGCTTAGGCAAGAGGCGTTAACCCCGGCGAGCCGCTTGCCCGACGCGGACAATTCATTGATTGTTCAACGCCCTGCTGCAAATCCCCGTGGGAGAGCGCGACACACGGATGCCCCTTCCCCTCCTCCTGACCCTTCTGCCGACCTTGTTCGGGCTGAGCGCTGCCATGCAGCCTGACCAGGTACGAACGATGGTCGTGCAGGAAGAGGTGATCATGCGCATCCCGGTCCGGGCTCGCCTTGCCCCGGTGTTCGACTGGGTCGAGCGCAAGGGACCGAAGTGCATTGAAGCTGAAGACATTCGCGCAGCGGGCGTTCGCGGGCAGACGAATGTCGACTTCCTGATGGCCGACCGGAGCCGCATCCGCAC
>JAEVYW010000216.1 GCA_023392555.1 Pseudomonadota bacterium
AGAAGCTGGAAGCCGAGGTCAAGCGCGTTGGCGGAGCGGCCAATGTGACCGAGGAAAACATGCCGGAAGCGCATATCCGCGGTGACATCAACACGCCTTACCGCTGCATCGGCGGCACGGTCTTCACCATGCAGCGTGCTGGTTTTGCTCGCGTCGGGTTCATCTCCGAACCCCCGGGCGGTCCTGGCACCGTCGTGCGGCAGTAGTTTAGGAGTCTATCGCCATGGCGATGCAAACAACCAGCGACAACTCATCGGGCGAACCGATGATGGACATCAACATGACGCCGCTGATCGACGTCATGCTCGTGCTCCTCATCATGTTCATCATCACCATCCCGATTCAGACGCACGCAGTGAAGCTGGACCTTCCGGTCGACAGCCCGAATAACCCGCCGCCGCCGATCGATCCGGTCAAGAACAAGGTGGTGATCACGGCGAACGGGCAGATCCTGTGGAACGGCGGTGCCGTTAACCAGGACCAGCTTCGCCAGTACCTCGAAGTTTCGCAGCAGATGAACCCGATCCCGGAGCTTCACCTGCAGCCGGAGCCCGAGGCGAAGTATGAGCTCGTCGACGAAGTTCTCGCCGTCACCAAGCGTGCCCACGTCGAGAAGATGGGGTTCGTGGGTAACGAAGCCTACATGAAGTTCTAAGACGTCTCAGCGTCTTCACTTTCCTCTTCGGGCGGTCCTTCGGGGCCGCCCGTTTTGCATTGGGGTGGGCGCTTGTTCGAGTGGCAGTCCGAAGTTTTTGACTGAACGATTGCAAGGTCCACCGTGTTGTGTGATGTTGTAACATCATACGCGGGAGGCAAGCATGGCTGTAATCACTGCTACCGACACCTCGCCATTCGGTGAAATCAACATGACTCCGTTGATCGACGTGATGCTGGTCCTGCTGGTGATGTTCATCATCACGATCCCCCTGCAGACTGATGCGGTAAAAATCGAGCTGCCGACGGACTGCTCCTCCTGTCCGCACCCCAATGCCCTGCGCAACAAGTTGGTGGTCACCGACCGCAGCACCATCCTCTGGAACGGCATCGAGCTTTCGAAGCCGCAGCTTGCCGCCATGCTCAGCCGTACGAGCGCCATGGACCCGGAGCCCGAACTGCATTTTCAGCCAAACGCCAATGCCCGCTTCGAATTGGTCGATGAGGTTCTCGCCATGACCAAACGCGCCCGGATCACCCGCATGGGCTTCGTCGGCAACGAGGCATATCGCACGTTCTAAGCTTCGCCCTCGCGGGGCTTGAACATCGCCACGGCTGCGGACACTGAAAGCCATGGCCGAGCGCACACTCATCCGCCCGACGGGCTTCGTCGATTCCCCCTTCGGCCATGACGGAAAGGTCGCCCGCCTCGCCGGCGGCCTGAACTGGTTCGCTTTGGTGGAGCTCATCCGCGTCGAAGGCAACCGCCGCACTTCGACGGAATTGCTTCCCGTGGAGGGCATCGAAGACTGCTTCGACAACGAGCTTGCAGCGCAATGGGCGGCGCTCACGTCGCCGCGCCAACCGCTTCAGCTCGGCGAACGAACGATCCGCATCGACCAGCCTCAGGTCATGGGCGTGCTCAACGTCACTCCGGACAGCTTTTCCGACGGCGGTCGTCACGCCGATGCGGCGACTGCGATTTCCGCAGGTGTCGACATGCTGTCCGAAGGTGCCGCGATCCTCGATATCGGCGGCGAGTCCACGCGCCCCGGCGCGAAACCGGTCTGGTCGGGCGACGAGATTGAGCGGGTCGTGCCCGTGATCCAGCGCCTCGCGACCGGCGGAGCGGCCGTCTCCGTCGACACGCGCAAGAGCGAGGTGATGATCGCCGCGCTTGCCGCGGGCGCCCGCCTCATCAACGACGTCTCCGCGCTCACCTTCGACCCGCAGTCCGCCGCGGTCGTCGCGAAGGCAGGCGCTCCGATCGTCCTGATGCACCACAAGGGGCATCCCGAGGTGATGCAGGACGATCCGCGCTACGACGACGTACTAGTCGAGGTCTATCTCTGGCTAGAAGAGCGGATTGCCGCTGCAGAAGCCGCGGGCATCGACCGCTCGCTCATCCTCGTCGATCCCGGGTTCGGCTTCGGCAAGACCGTCGGCCATAACCTCGAGCTCATGAACGGCCTCGCGCTGTTCCACGGGCTCGGCTGCCCGCTGGTTCTCGGCGCGAGCCGCAAGCGCACCATCGGCGCTCTGTCCAACGAAGCCGTCGCCGCCAATCGCCTGGGCGGCAGCATCGCTTTCGCGCTGAAGGCGGTTGAGCAGGGCGCCCAGATCGTCCGTGTCCACGACGTCCCCGAAACAGTTCAGGCGCTGCGCGTCTGGCGGGGCCTGCGCGACCAGGCGCTCACGCCCCGGGTTTGAACGCCACGATCATCGGGCCGAGCGGCTTGGTCACGTCCCGACGGCCATAAGCCGGGTCCCACAACGCGCTGACCGATCCGTCGAAGAACAAGGCGTTGCGCGCCTTGATGCGGTCGCGGAACAGGCGGGCGAACTTTCCGAACGAGACCGGCGCATCGCTGATGACGAAGATCGGCCGTCCGTTCGGCGCGATGCCGACGCCGTTGCGAGTGTTTTTCGACATGCCGTCCGCCTCGAACGCCGGGTGCAGTTTCCCGTCGATGACCAGCATCGGCCCCGACTGGGTCGCAAGTCGCACGCTCTTCGAAGGTTTCCATGCGGACGTCGGCACGATCTCGGCCCGCCCGTCGCGATGCACCTGGAACACGCCATTGGGCATCAGGTGGAAGTTGCCGCCGCCGTCACGCCGATTGATCGCGTGCTTTTGCCTGCCGTCGACGATGGCGAGCCCGATCGGCCGACCGTCCTCGTCATACATCCCCGCATTCATGGCGAAGGCAACGCCACTCGCTTTCCGGCCGAGCTTGAGCTCGAGGTCGCCGAGGCGGCGAACGGCGGCTTCACCCGGCCCGGCCGCGATCAGCTCGATCCTCCCGCGCCCGGGATCGCAGATGGTGAAGCGAACCTCCTCGAACAGCTCACCACGGCATGCGGACGGCTCTGCGGCACGCGACGGCTCGCTGCGATTGCAGGCGGTGAGAAGCAGAAGAGAGGCAAGCAGCGCCCGCATGGCGCAACGCTAGCCACTCAGGCGGCGGTGTCGATGCCGATGTCGCTGAGCTTGCGGTAGAGCGT
>JAEVYW010000311.1 GCA_023392555.1 Pseudomonadota bacterium
CGCCCGCGGTTCAGGCGCAGCTCGCCGAGGCCCGCGCCGCCGTCGCGGCCGACAACGAGAAAAGGGAGCGCGGCTTCTCCCAGGCGCTGGCGGAAGTGGAATCCGCTTTCCCGGGCGCCGACCTCCACCGTGCCCGAGCCTTTGCCGAGCAGCGCGCCGGCCGCCGCAAGATCTACGCGCAGCAGCCGACGGGGGGGCATTTTCCCTTCCTTCCGGCGATCGAATTTTTCGATCGGGCGCTGTTCCCGTGGTTCGAGGCCCTGGAGGCGCAGACCGACGCGATCCGCGCGGACCTGCTTTCGCTCTGGGCCGAGGACGACCCGAACTTCCGGCCCTATGTGCAATACGATCCGACCATGCCGGTCAACCAGTGGGCGGATCTCAATCACAGCCCGCGCTGGAGCGCCTGGTTCCTCTGGGAGGATGGGGCGCGCAACGACGCCAATTGCGCGCGCTGCCCGGCGACCGCCGCGGCTATCGAGAAGCTTCCGCTGCTCGACATTCCCCGCAAGGCGCCGTCGGTCATGTTCTCGGTGCTTCAGCCGCGCACGACGATCCCCCCGCACACCGGATCGACCAATGCGCGGATCACCGTGCACTTGCCGCTCATTGTCCCGCCCGGCTGCCGATTCCGTGTGGGCGGCGAGACCCGGGCGTGGCGCGAAGGCGAGGCATGGGCCTTCGACGACACGATCGAGCATGAAGCGTGGAACGACAGCGATCAGCCGCGCGCCATCCTGATCCTGGACGTGTGGAATCCGTTGCTCAGCGAAGCCGAGCGGGCGGTGGTGAGGGCGATCGGCTGAGAGCTAGTTGACCCGGCGCACCCGGATCGCCGTTTGGTTGTTCACATTTGCGAGATAGGAGCCCATCGCCGCGCGACGGATCCGGATCGGATGGCCGGCCCGCGGCCAGATGGCGAGGTCGCGACTGTCGATCTGAGCCCAGCGCGCACCGTCCTCCAGCTGGATCACCCACTTGCCATCCGGGCCCTGCCGGGCCGATCGGATCGTCGTCTCGATGCTTGAGGCCTCGTCGTCGCTGTCGTCGCCGAAAATGTTGAGATCGGGGAGGGCGAGGCCGAACAGCGAGCGGCGGGTGCGACGGACCTGCTGGAGGTCCATGGCGACGAGTTGGCCGCTCGCCTGAGCCGCCTCCATCGCGGCGACCTCCCGGTCGAAGCAGGCGAGGCGTTCCTCGGCCGCTGCGATCGCGCGGCACTGGACGACCCGGTTCAGCGCCTCGGGCGGCTGGCTGGGGGCGTTCCGGCGGTCCTGGGCGAGGGCGGGGGCGGCGCAGGTGAGGGCGGAAAGGATAGTCATCGAGACGATCAGGCGCTTCTGCATCGAGTGATCCCCTTCTTGCCCGCGGCGGGGCGTCAGGAGCGGCAGACTAAACCGCCCGGTGCGCGTTGCAAGCGCCACGCAATCCCGGGCTCGGGGGATGCGAGACCGGCCGGAATCGACCGTTTTCCGCGCGGAATCGATTGTGACCTTTTTGCTACAGGGCTGTCACAACCGCAGCCGCATCTGCTTGTGGCATTGCGCTATGGCGCGGCCCTGCACTAGACGGAAAGGTGAAAGCGGCTGTCGCCGTTTTTTCGTCGTGGAAGCGATCTTCGTGAAGAAGGCGGCCGGGGCGAGACGAGATCCGACGGTGAATGCCGTCGTTTGCTAGGGGAATAAACATGCAGTCGAATCTTCGTCAGCGCCTGTTGGCGTCGACCCTCATGATCGGCGCGGCCGCGTTTGCGACGCCGGCCTGGGCTCAGCCCGACGATCAGGTCCCGGAGACTCCGGTCAGCTCGGAGCCGGACGCCAGCACCGGACAGTCTGACATCTTCGTCACCGGTTCCCGTATCGCCCGGCGCGACCTTACGTCGAGCAGCCCGCTCGCCGTCGTTCAGGACGAAGAGTTCACGCTCTCCGGCGCGGTCAATGTCGAGCAGGTGATCAACACGCTGCCGCAAGTCCTCCCCGGCGCGACCTCCTTCTCGAACAACCCGGGCGGCGGCGTCGCCACCCTGAACCTTCGCGGTCTCGGCTCGCAGCGTAACCTCGTGCTGGTCAACGGCCGCCGTTACATCTTCTATGATGCGAACCAGATCACCGATCTGAACACCATTCCCCAGTTCCTGATCGACAGCGTCGACGTCGTCACCGGCGGCGCCTCGGCGGTCTACGGTTCGGACGCCCTCGTCGGCGTCGTGAACTTCCGCCTGCGCAGCGATCTCGACGGCATCGCGGCTGGCGCGCAGTACAACATCACGGAAGAAGGCGACGGCCGGCGCTACAACGCCTATGTCGCCATCGGCAGCCAGATGGCCGACGGCCGTGGCCACGTCGCCGCTTATGCCGAATATTATAACCGCGGCTCGATCTTCCAGGGCGACCGCGCTTTCTCGCGCTTCGCGCTGCAGGACAATGCCACCGGCACGGCGCTTCAGCCGGGCGGTTCGGCGGGCGTCCCCCAGGGCCGCTTCACCGCGGCGACGGAGCTCGCGATCGGAGCTGCCGGCAATTGCGACGCGACCGCCGGTCCGATCGTCGATTGCGTCGGCATCGCGCGCAACACGAACTTCACCGGCCTCGGCGCGTTCTTCTTCGGCCCGGGCCAGCAGCGCGCCTACGTCGGTGCGACCGATGCCTACAACTATGCGCCGTCCAACTATCTCATGGTTCCCCAGGAGCGTTGGACGCTCGGCGGCTATGCCGAGTATGAGGTTGCCAACAACGTGAACGCCTATGCGGAGGTCACGTTCGTCAACAACCGCGTCGAGAACGAGCTCGCTCCGACGCCGATCACGCAGAACATCAACTTCAACATCGCCACGGCCTGCACCCAGGTCGACGCGGCGACCTGCGCGACGCTCCAGCAGATCGGTGCGAACCAGCAGGCGGCCATCGCTCTCGCGGCGGCACGCGGCGCTGCAAACCCGTTCGGGTCGAACGGCGTTGGGCCGGCCTTCATTCCGGCGCTGCAGCCGGGCCAGGTCCGTCTCCAGGCGAACACCCGCACGGCCGCGATTGCCAACCGCAACTCGGCTGACGATCGCAATGCGTTCAGGACGGTGGTCGGTGTCCGTGGCAGCCTCACGGAAGACCTCACCTACGACGCCTACTACATGTTCGCCCGCACGCGGAACTCGAACATCCAGGAAGGCAACGTCTCGCGGTCGGCGTTCATCACGAACGTCTCGAACGGCACCTGCAACATCTTCGGTGCCGGTCGTCTCAGCGATACCTGCATCGAGAACATCGCGATCCTCGCCCAGAACACCGAAATCTCGCAGCTGCAGGTCGCTCAGGCCAGCGTCGCGGGCTCCTTGTTCACTTCGCCCTGGGCTAGCGACGCTGTTGGCTTCGCGGTCGGCACGGAATGGCGCAGCATGAGCGCCAGCTTCATCCCGGATACCGCGCTCGCTTCCGGCGACGTGGTCGGCTTCAACGCCGGCGATCCGACGGCGGGTGGCTACAACGTCAAGGAGGTGTTCGGCGAGCTTCGCATCCCGCTCATCCAGGACAGCTTCTTCCATCGCCTGGAGCTGAACGGCGCGGCCCGCTACTCCGACTACTCGCTCGACGCGGTCGGCGGCGTCTGGACCTACGCGGCCGGTGCCGAGTTCGCGCCGATCCGGGACATCACGTTCCGCGGCCAGTATCAGCGTGCCGTCCGCGCCCCGAACGTGCAGGAGCTGTTCGGCGGTCAGGCCGTCGGCTTCCCGGCGGCGACCGATCCGTGCTCGAACCGCCAGCCGGTCGCCAACCGCACCGCGGCCGTTCGGGCCACCTGCATCGCGACGGGCGTTCCGGCTGCGGCCGTGTTCACCCAGGCGATCCAGCCGAACGATCAGATCCAGGGAGCCTTCGGCGGCAACCCGAACCTCCAGGAAGAGGTCGGCGACACCTACACTGCGGGCGTCGTGATCCGTCCGCGGTTCATCCCGCGTCTGAACATCGCCGTCGACTGGTACGACATCCAGATCGATAACGCGATCGCCACCGCCGGCGGCGGCGTGAACAACATTCTGAGCCTGTGCTACAACACGATTCAGAATGCCAGCAGCGCCATCTGCCAGCTGATCTCGCGCGACGCGTCGGGCGTGATCTCGGGCCCGCCGAACGTCGTCTCGGCGAACAACGCCAACCTGTCGTCGCTGAGCACGGAAGGCATCGACTTCCAGATCGATTACAGCCTCCCGCTGGGCTTCAGCATGACCGGTGCCAGCGAGTCGCGGCTGAGCTTCTTCTTCCTCGGCAACTATTCGTGGGAGAACAACTTCGTGCCGCTCGCGGATCTGCCC
>JAEVYW010000331.1 GCA_023392555.1 Pseudomonadota bacterium
ACCAAGGAGTTCGTGCGCGGCGGCGACGATTACACCGTCAATATCGGGCTAATCGCGGAGGGGGTGCCGTTGCTCGGCGCGGTCTACGCGCCGGCGCCCGACACGCTCCACGCGGGACTTGTGGGCGAGGGCGCGTGGATGGTGGACGGCGAGGGGCGCCGCGCGATCCGCACCCGCGAGCCGGGGGGGCAGCTGGTCGCCGTCGCATCCAAGTCGCACTTCAACCAGCCGACCGCTGACTACCTCGCCAAGGCCGCCGGCGAGTGCGATTATCTGGCCATCGGCTCATCGCTGAAGTTCTGCGTGGTCGCGGAAGGCCGCGCCGACATCTACCCGCGGCTCTCCCCGACCAGCGAGTGGGACACCGCTGCGGGTCATGCCGTGCTGCTAGCGGCTGGAGGACGCGTCGATGGTCCTGACGGCAAGCCGCTCGCTTACGGCAAGCGCGCTTTCCTCAACCGCGGCTTCGTGGCGACGTCCGGGTTCGAGGCGCCGCAAATCGGCCCGTTCATGGAGCCGTTCTCCGGCGGCGGGGACCTGCCTCAGGGTGTCTAGTCGGCTCCGTCCAGGTGCCGCTTCCAGTCCCACGTGCGTTCCGGTCGGCCGCCTAGCGCTTCCACCTCGGCGCGGATGATCTCAAGGCGCACGTAAAGGTCCAGCGCGACCGAATTGCGGTTCTCGGAAACGCCGATGCGCCAGGACAGCTGCTGCGCCTCATCGATTGCGAGCGCCAGGTCGGACAGCCAGCGCAGGCGCGCCGCCTCCTCAATGGGCAATCCCTTCGAACTCACGCCTTACTCCGACCCCAGCCCTTCAACAGCTATGCCCGAGAAGTTGAGCTCCGCTTGTAATCATCTCCATTTTGGACGCGATTTTGGGCTGACTTTGCTCCGGAATGCGGGGTACCACGACGGAGCTCGGTACCTTTCTGAAACTCAGGTGCCCTTATGAACGCGTACACGACCGAGCCTCTTGGCGATGCCCTTTCGCTCGCCGCTCCAATCCTGATCGTTGCAGATAGCGAGGCCGCAAGGCGCCGCGCCGAACGGACGATCGAAGCCAGCGGCCATCGCGCTGCCGCCAGCGTGACGCTCGAAGAAGCGCCGGAGCGACTGGAAATCCAGGCCCGAGCGGCGGCAGTTTGGGTCGAATTGGATGGCGACGGCGGGTCCGCAATGGACCGGTTGCTCGACGCGGTTGGGGCCGATGCGGCCAATGGCCGCTACGGCGCCATCGTCGCGGCACCGCGCGAAGTCCTTGATGCGGTGGATTCGCGCGTTGGGACCGGCGAAGTCGCACTCGTCATCGACGCGGATGATGCAGAACGCGCCGCCGCACTCGCCATCGCCTTGGCGTCTGCCGGCCGACAACTGACTGTTTCGGATGTCGCTTCGGATCAGAGCGCGGAGCGGCTGCGCCAGTTGAGCGACGAGGTCAGCCGCATCGCTTCAACCCTTGCGCGCCTCTCCACGGGTCCGTCGGCCGAGCCGCGGCACTTCGTTCCGCAGACGCAGGCCGATGCACCGCCGGTGTCAGCCGATACGGTTCGGGCTGTCATTCGCGCGCGTCGCCTGCGCAGCAGGTTCTTCGCCGACGATCTGTTCGCGGACCCGGCTTGGGACATGCTTCTCGACCTGCTGCAGGCGGAGATCGCGCAGCTTCGCGTGCCGGTTTCGAGCCTGTGCATCGCGGCTGCCGTGCCCGCGACGACCGCGTTGCGCTGGTTGAAGGCGATGACCGACAAAGGATTGTTTGTGCGCCGGGCCGATCCGCATGACGGGCGGCGGGTATTCGTGGAGCTCGCGCCTGAGGCTAGCGTGGCGCTGCGGCGGTATTTCGCGGAAGTGGGGCCGGTCGCTGTAGTTTGAGGGGGCTGTGAGGGGCCGGCGTGGAGTAAATCCACGCCGTCGGTCCTGTCGCGCTAGGCGCGCAGGCCGTCCGGCATTCGGCCTCTCTCGACAGAAGCTTCGCTTTGCTTCGCAATCGAGCGCTTGTGCTCGGGGCCTCAAGCACTCCGCTGCGCTTCGTGAGCCTCATGCTCGCCTGTCCCCCGGACAGGCTGTGCGTGAGGCTGGTGGGCGGTGACGGGCTCGAACCGCCGACCCTCTCGGTGTAAACGAGATGCTCTACCAACTGAGCTAACCGCCCATGCCGTCAGGCCGGGAGTAAAGGCGTGCCACGCGGCGTCGCGCGCGGCAAGCCGGGACGCTTAGCGGGCGCCCATGCTCCGGATCGCGTCGGCGACCAAAGCTTCGTCGGACGCCGCGTCGTGACGCTCGCGGATCAGCTTTGCTGCTGCGGTGCGTGCCGCGTCGGCCGCCGTTGAACGCAGCTTCTCGAGCGCGGCGCGCTCCTCGGCGGCGATCTTGTCTTCCGCCATGCGCTGGCGGCGCTCGACCAGCGCGTCGGCGTTGGTGCGGGCCTGGCTGACGATCGCCTCGGCCTCATGCTTGGCGCGCTCGATGATCGTCGCGGCTTCGCTGTCGGCGGCAGCGGCGCGGAGGGTATATTCCGCCTTCAGCGCTTCGGCGTCCTTGCGCAGCTGCTCGGCCTCGGCGAGCTGGTTGCGGATCACGTCGATCTTGCTGTCCAGCGCCTTGCCGATGGCCGCCGGGACCTTCTTCCAGACGATGATCGCGATGACGACGATCATCGCCAGGCTGATGAACATCGGCGCGGTGATCAGGCCGAACGCCGCCGGAGCCGCATGCTCGCCAGCAGGCGCATGGTTGATCTCGGTCGAGTGAGCCTCGGTGGCTTCGCCCGGTTGGACCTTATGTTCAGCCATTGAGAACCGCCTTGACCGTGTTTTGCGCGTCCGTTGCGTCGACCGTCTTGCCGGTCAGCTTGGCAACGAGCTGGCCCGCTGCGTCGGCCGCCACGGGCTCAAGCTCCTTGCGAGCCTTGTCGGCAGCGTCACGGATGCGGGCTTCCGCTTCTTCCGTACGCTTGCCGATTTCGGCGTCGATCGCAGCCAGGCGCTTCTCGACCTCGCGGGCCGCGTCCTGCTTGGCTTCGGCGGCGAGCTTCATTGCGTCCGCCCGGGTTGCCTCGATCCGCTCGCGGTAGGCCGCTTCGACCTTCTCCGCATCGTCGCGCGCCTTCTGGGCGGCGGCGAGATCGTCCGCGATCTTCTTGTCACGGTCGTCGACCACGGACTGGATCTTCGGCACCATGCCCCGCCCGATGGCGAAATAGATGATGCCGAACACCAGCAGCAGCCAGAACAGCTGCGACCAGAAGATCTGCGGAAGTTGGACGATTTGAGGCAATTGTTTTCCCCGGGCGCAGTGCCGCGATTTTGGCGTTTAGCGATTAACGCGCGTAGAGGATGATCATCGCAACGGCGAACGCGATCAGGCCGAGAAGCTCGGCGGCCGCGAAGCCGATGAACAGGCGGCCCTGCTGGCCGTCAGCGGCCGCCGGGTTGCGAAGCGCGCTCTCGAGGAACGAGCCGAACACGTTGCCCACGCCGATGGCGGCAGCGCCGACGCCGATTGCGGCAAGACCAGCACCGATGACCTGTGCGGAAGCGAAATCCATGTGAAACTCCTTGGCTTTGATTGCTTAGTGAAGGTTGATTGCGTCGTTGAGATAAAGCGTCGTCAGCAACGCGAAGACGTATGCCTGGATAGCGCAGACCAGCAGCTCGAGCGCGGTCACGCCGATGATGAACAGGAACGAGAGGCCGCTGACGCCCCAGCCGACCGGGCCGCCGTTAAGGCCGTTGACGATGAAGCTGCCGAATACTTCCATCAGGATGTGGCCGGCGATCATCGCGACGAACAGTCGGAGACCGAGGCTGAACGGCCGCACCATGAACGAGATGAACTCGATCGCGGCGATCAGCGGCACCATCACCTTGGGTGTGCCGTGGGGCACGAAAAGCGAGAAGAAGTGCAGCCCATGGCGGGCGAAGCCGACGATCAGGACGATCGAGAAGCTCATGATCGCCAGCACGCCGGTGATCGAGAAGTGGCTGGTCGTCGTGAACTGGTGCTGGCCCGGGATGACCGACAGCGGGAAGAGCCCGAGCAGGTTCGCCGCGAGGATGAAGACGAAGAGCGAAAAGATGTAGGGCATGAACTTCTTGCCCTCGGGCCCGATGTTCACCTTCACCATGTCGTCGATGAAGCCGGTCAGGCCCTCGACCGCGGCCTGCCACCGGTTCGGAACCAGCTGGCGGCGCATGCCCATGGCCATGAAGCCCCAGATCAGCGCGAGCGCGATCAGCAGCCACAAGGAGCTATTGGTGAAGCTGATGTCGTAACCGCCGATGTGCAGCGGAACCAGCGGTTCCACCGTGAACTGGTGCATCGGGTCGATTTTGCCTTCGGCCGCCACGTCGTACCTTCTACGCGCTTACGCCCCCGGGCCTTTGCCCGACGGCGTTTTTGAAATCCGCATGACGTTCACCACGCCGACGCCGAACCCCAGGAACAGCATCAGCAAGAAGAATGTCGGAAAGGTCCGATGACCGGCCATGGCGGCCAGGCTGTCGATACCCCATCCGATAATTCCGCCGCCCACCGGTGCACCGACGAGGTGGCTGAACATCAATTGCCAAATCCGGTTGGTCGGATTGGGCTCAACCTTGTGGGTCCTTTTGGCCTCCGCCTGCTGTAGCCGGTCGAGCCGCTCTTCGAGCGATTCGAGACGTGCGTCAGGTGGAAGCTTTGGGTCCTGCCCGGTCTCGTCCGTCGCCATGATCTTCCCCTGTGCGTCGCCCCGGCCTGAGCCAAAAGGTCGAGCAAAGGACGAGGAACATGGCGGCGACCGAGGCCGCCAAGGCGCCGTCCCTTTATGAAGGGGTGGGGGGCAAGTCAACCGCCGCAAGCCCAGCTTGGCGGGGCAAAACGGCCGTGCCAAGGTCGGGAAATGAGGGTCCTCGCGCTCCTGCTTCTGCTCAGCGCTTCCTGCGGCAAGGAGGCGGGTCCAACTCCGTCGAACTCGATTAATGCGAATGAGCCGGTCGCTCTTTCCGCCGCGCCTTCAGCGCCGCCTGTTCCGCGGGCACCCGCAGCGACGGCTTTCGAAGTCGAGGAGAAGACCGACCTCTACACATTTTCCTTTGCTTGGCCGGCCGAAGCTGCCGCGATCCCGCAGCTCGTACAGCGTTTCAAAGGGGAGATGGCCAGCGC
>JAEVYW010000109.1 GCA_023392555.1 Pseudomonadota bacterium
CAGCTATGCCAAGCCGCTCGAGGCGCGCGTCCACCATGTCGCGCTCGACCTCAACGTCGATTTCGACACCAAGCGCATCGGCGGGACCGCCAAGCTCGACATCGAGCGCAAGCCCGAGGCGAAGGAAATCATCCTCGACGACCGCGGGCTCGAGATCGAGAGCATCGCCGACGGATCGGGCGAGGCGCTGACCTGGAAGGTTGGGGCGTCCGATTCGAACCTCGGCGCGCCTTTGGCGATCGCGCTCCGGCCCGACACCAAGCAGCTGGTCATCAAGTACAAGAGCGCGCCGGACGCAGGCGCGCTGCAGTGGCTGACGCCCGAGCAGACGGCGGGCAAGCGCAAGCCGTTCCTGTTCAGCCAGGGTCAGGCGATCGAGAACCGCAGCTGGATACCCACGCAGGATTCGCCTGGCATTCGCCAGACCTGGGAAGCGACGATCCACGTCCCCGCCGGCTTTACTGCCGTCATGAGCGCGCCCAAGTCGGCCGAGCCGATGACGCAGGGCGGCGAGAGCGTCTTCAGCTATCGCATGGACAAGCCCGTAGCGGCCTACATGATCGCGATCGGGGTCGGCGACCTTGCGTTCAAGCCGCTTGGCCCGCGGTCCGGCGTCTGGGCGGAGCCGGCGACGGTCGACGCCGCAGCGGCAGAGCTGGTCGACACGGAGAAGATGATCACGGCGGCGGAGAAGCTCTACGGGCCCTACCAATGGGGCCGCTACGACATGCTCGTCCTGCCGCCCGCCTTCCCGTTCGGCGGCATGGAAAACCCGACCATGACCTTCCTCACGCCGACTTTCATCGCTGGCGACCGCAGCCTGGTCAGCCTGGTCGCGCACGAGCTTGCCCACAGCTGGTCGGGCAATCTCGCGACGAATGCGACCTGGTCCGACTTCTGGCTCAACGAGGGCATGACGACCTATGCCGAGCGCCGGATCATCGAAGAGCTGTACGGTTCCGAACGCGCCGCCCAGCAGGTCTCTCTCGGCGTCGATGCGCTCAACAAGCAGATTGCCGATCTCGGCGGGCTGTCGAATGCCGACACCAAGCTGCATATCGACCTGAAGGGCCGGCACCCGGACGACGGGCTGACCGACATCGCTTATGAGAAGGGCGCCGCGTTCCTTCGCACGATCGAGGCGATCGTCGGGCGCGAGCGGTTCGACGCCTGGCTCAAGGGCTGGTTCGAGCGCCACCAGTTCCAGCCGGTGACGTCTGCGATCTTCCTCGCCGACATTCGCGCTAATTTGGTCAAGGACGACAAGGCGCTTGAGGACAAGCTGCAGCTCGACAAATGGGTCTATGAGACGGGGCTGCCGTCTAACATGGTCAAGCCGACTGGCCGGGAGTTCGCGGCGGTCGATTCAGCCGTGCGCTCATTCACTGCAGGCAATCCGCCGGCTTCGACAGCCTGGAACGAATGGAACACTGACGAGCGGCTGCGCTTCCTTAACAAATTGCCGCGCAAGCTGCCCAAGGGCCGCCTCGACGAACTGAATGTGGCGCTGAAGCTCGACGACACGCGCAACAATGAAGTGCTCTACGCCTGGCTCGATCTGGCGGTTCACAACCGCTACGATCCGGCCGTGCCTGCTCTGGAGCGCTTCCTGACCACGCAGGGGCGCCGCAAGTTCGTGAAGCCGCTGATTGAAGCGCTCGCCGAGGACAAGCAGTGGGGACGTCCAATCGCCGCCCGCGTCTATGCCAAAGCGCGTGCGTCCTATCACCCGATCACGACGCGGGACCTGGATAAATTGGGGCTGATGAACAGCCCTTCTTAACCGGGCTTCAACCCTCTTCGACTACCGCTTGCTGGACCAGAAAAGCGAGCGGCAATGTACGAAGCTCCAGACCGTTACAAACGTATGATTGCTGCACGCCTGCCCGACGGCGAGTCGATGGGCCTGGCAAGCGAGCAGCCCGATAGCGACAATGCACCCCTTCGGGACGTGCAGCTTCTGTCGCGCGCGCAGCTCGCGCCCTTCTTCGCAGCAGCGAATATCGTTGCCTCGCTGATGCTGGTCGGGGCGCTGTGGGGCGAAGCGGAGCAGATGTATCTGCTTCCCTGGGTCGCGGCGGTCGCCGTCGCGAACCTTGCCGCGATGCAGGTCGCCCGGACACAGTCGATCACGCATATTGGCCGCTCCGGCCGCAAGGTCCCGGAATGGCTGATGCTCGGCGAAATCGTCGGGCGCGCCGCAGTCTGGTTGTCACTCCCTCTGTACATTTTCAGTTCGCTGACCCCGAGCTCGCAGGTGATCACCGCATCGATTGCCGCTGGTCTCGGCATCGCCGGGCTCGGCCTTGTCGTCGTTCCCCGTTGCGCGATCAGCTGGATGGCGTCGTTCACGGCGGGCGTGGGCGGAGCCTTGTTCATCGGCCGCGACACACTGCCCCTGCAGCATATGTTCTCGATCGTCTTCACGCTTGGCGTTTCGATTTTCGGCGTTCTTCACGTCGCGCGCTGGGCCTTCAACCAGCTCAAGACCAACGCCGATTTCAGCGCCCAAAGCGAAAGCGCGAGCTTGCTGTTGCAGGAATATGAGCAGCGCGGCGTGGGCTGGCTGTGGCAGGTCGATGAAGAAAATCGCGTCACCTACATCAGCTCGCGAATGACCGCGCTTCTCGGAAAGCCGGCGAGCCAGCTGATCGGCCATTCCATGGCATCGCTGCTTGGCGGCAACGCCGAACTTGGGCGCAAATTGCTCGAGAAGCAGCCCTTCAACGCGCTCGAGATGGAGCTTCAGACCGCGCGTGGTCCGCGCTGGGTCTCGATCGCCGGCGACCCGATCGTCGATACCGCCGGGCGGTTCGGCGGCTTCCGCGGCGTCGGCACCGACATCACCGACATGCGGCAGACGCAGGAGCGGCTCACGCACCTTGCCAACATGGACGTGCTCTCGGGTCTCCCCAACCGCGGCCGCGTTCGTCAGCTGCTTGGCGAGGCGCTGCGCAATGCGACCGCTGGCAATTGCCCCTGCGCGATCCTGTTCCTCGACCTCGATGGCTTCAAACCGGTCAACGACACGTTCGGCCACCCAAAGGGCGACGCCGTGCTCCGCGCGGTTGCAAAGCGCCTGGTCGATGAAGTCGGCAGCGACGGCACCGTTGGACGTATGGGTGGCGACGAGTTTGCGATCGTCGTCAGCGACGCGCAGAGCCGCGCCAAGGTTGAGAAGATGGCCGACCGGATCATCAAGTCGGTGCGAGAGCCATACATGATCGATCAGACCGAGATCCGCATCGGCGTGTCTGTCGGCGCTGCTTTCGGCCCGATCGACGGCGCGACCGTCGACGATTTGATCCTCAAGGCCGACCTCGCGCTCTACGAGGCCAAGGGTGCTGGCCGCGGCTGCGTGAAATACTTCTCGTCGGCGCTCCAGTCCGAACAGGAAGATCGCGTTCGGCTGGAGACCGACCTGCGCCAGGCGATCGCGGCCAAGCAATTCCACCTGGTGTTCCAGCCGCTGATCAACGCCAAGACGCAGAAGTTGGTCGGCTTCGAGGCGCTGATCCGCTGGAACCATCCGCAGCGCGGGTTCGTGCCGCCCAACGTCTTCATTCCGGTCGCCGAGGAGACCGGCCTCATGCCGGCGCTCGGCGAATGGGTGCTCAACGAGGCTTGCAGAGTGCTCTCGACCTGGCCGGAAGCGATCACTGTATCCGTCAACATCAGCCCGAAGCAGATGGTCGTCGCGGCGCTCCCGAATCTCGTCAGCGAAGCGCTTGCCCGCTACCGCCTGCCCGGCAACCGGCTGGAGCTGGAAGTTACCGAAGGCGTGTTCCTTGGCGACAATGGCGGCACGCTCGACGTGCTCAAGAGGCTCCGCGCGCTCGGCTGCGGCATTGCGCTCGACGATTTCGGCACCGGATATTCGTCGATTGGCTATTTGAACAAGGCCGTGTTCCACAAGCTGAAGATCGACGGCAGTTTCGTGCGCGAAGCCGGATCGCGACCGGAGAACGTCGCTATCATCCAGTCGATCGTTCAGCTCGCCGGCAAGTTCCGCATGTCGGTCACTGCCGAAGGCGTCGAAACGCCCGAGGACTTCGAGCGCATGCGCGACCTCGGCTGCGACATCATCCAAGGCTATCTGTTCGGCAAGCCGCTCCCATATGAGCGCGCCAGCCAGATGGTCATGGGCCTCGGCACCAAGCGCCTGGCGAGCTAATCCCGATCAGTAGCGGGCGAGGATGAACTCGCGCGCCCGCGAATATTCGTAGGGCGTGATCCGGCCGTCGCCATTGGCATCGGCGATCTCGCGAAAGGCGCTCGCGGCTGGCTGGGCTTCGGCGACCGAAATCATGCCGTCGCGGTTCGCGTCGTAAGTACGCTTCGCCCACTGCATCAGCACCCAGTCGCGCTCGAATAGCTCGACGGCCAGCGAGTTGACCGGCGCCGACGCCGGCTGGGCAAGCTGGAAAGCGGCGAGGAACAGCATTCCGATCATGAAACGCCAACGCTTGTTTCGGGATTGCGCTCCGTCAGGT
>JAEVYW010000199.1 GCA_023392555.1 Pseudomonadota bacterium
GGCATTCCGAACTCGACATGGACGCGGTCGATCTGCTTCGGCGTCGCGCCTTCCAGAAGCAGCTTGGTCGCCTCGACCTGCCGCGGCATCAGCATGCGATTGCCGATGAAGCCGTGACACACGCCCGCGACCACCGCGACCTTCCGAATCTTCTTCGCCAGCGCCATCACTGTCACAAGCACGTCCGGCGCCGTCTTCGCGCCGCGCACAACCTCCAGCAGCTTCATCACGTTCGCCGGCGAGAAGAAGTGCATGCCGACGACGTCCTGCGGACGTGACGTGACCGCCGCGATCTCATCGATGTTGAGATAGGACGTGTTAGAGGCGAGGATCGCGCCCTGCTTCACCGTCCTGTCGAGCCGCCTGAAGATGTCCTTCTTGACCTCCATCTGCTCGAACACCGCTTCGATGATGAGGTCACAATCGGCGAGCCCTTCGAAGTCGAGGGTCGGCGTCAGCAAGCCCATCGCTTTCTCGACCTGGTCGGCCGTCATGCGGCCTTTCGCCGCAGTCGCTTCGTAATTCTTGCGCATCACACCCGACCCGCGGTCGAGCGCCTCCTGGTTCATCTCGAAGATCGTCACCGGAATTCCGGCCGACAGGAAGTTCATCGAGATGCCACCGCCCATCGTGCCGGCGCCGATCACGCCGACCTTCTGGATCGGACGCGGCTGGGTGTCCTCAGGCAGGCCCTCGATCTTGGCCGCCTTGCGCTCCGCGAAGAAGAAATATTGCTGCGCCCGCGCCTGCGTGCCGCTCATCAATTCCATGAACAATTTGCGCTCTTCGAGTACTCCTTCCGAGTATGGCTTTTCGCACGCGACCTTCACCGCGCGGATGTTCGCTTCGGGCGCGTCGAAGCCGCGGAACTTTCGCGCATTCTCCTTGCGGAATTCGTCGAACACCGACGGGTCGCACTCGTTGAGCTTGTACTGCCGCTCGCTGCTTTTCGGCAGCGGCCGAACGTCCTTCACTTCCTCGGCGTAAGCGACCGCGTGGACGATCAGATCGTCCTCGATCAGCCGGTCGACGAGACCGCACTCATAGGCTTCCTTGGCGCTGATCGGAGCGCCGCCGGCGCACATCTCGAGCGCCTTGCGAACGCCCGCGACACGCGGCAGCCGCTGCGTGCCGCCGGCACCCGGAAGCAGGCCGAGCTTCACCTCGGGAGTGCCCAGCTTCGCGCTCGGCAGTGCAACGCGATAATGGCACGACAGAGCAACCTCGAGCCCGCCACCCAGCGCAGTCCCGTGGATCGCCGCAACGACCGGCTTGGCGCATCCCTCGATGCGGTCGACGACCTGGGGCAGCATCGGCTCCGCGAACGCCTTGGGCGTGCCGAACTCGGAAACGTCGGCTCCGGCGAAGAAGGTCTGCCCCTCGCACGCGATCACGATCGCACCGACGCTCTCGTCCGCTTCCGCCTCCTCGATCGCGGCGACGAGGCCCTGGCGAACGGCATGGCCGAGTGCGTTTACCGGCGGGTTGTTCGACAATATGATCATCACGTCGCCATGCTTGCGCGTCGAGATCGGGTTGGTCGTGTCGGGCTTGTCGATGACGTCGGTCATGTTGCGGTCCGTCCGTAGCTTTGATGATTGAAGGGATGCGATGCCGACAGGCCGCCGTCGACGACGATTGCCTGCCCGTTGACGTAAGAGGATTCGTCCGAGGCGAGGAACAAAGCCGCCTGCGCGATCTCGATCGGCTCGCCGCCGCGCTTCAGCGGATTTAGGCGGCCTAGCTGCTGCTCCTGCCCCTTGGCGCGCGCACGGTCGTAGATGAATTCGGTCATGCCGGTTTCGATCAGTCCCGGGCAGATCGCGTTCACGCGGATGTCCGCGCCCGCAAGCTGCGTCGCGGCGACCTTCACAAGATTGATCACGCCCGCCTTGGACGCCGAATAAGCCGGCCCGCCCGCGCCCGAGCGGATGCCCGCAACGCTGGCCGTCGCGATGATCGACCCGCCGCCGCGCGCCTTCATGTGCGGCGCCGCATATTTGATCGCCAGGAACGGCCCGATCAGGTTCACGCGCAGGATCTCCGCCCAGTCGGCCGCGCTTTGCTCGAAGATCGAAGCGAAGCCCCCCGACACGCCTGCATTGGCGAACATGATGTCGAGCCCGCCATGCTCGGCCACCGTCTCCTCGATCAGCGCGTGCACCTGAGCGTCGTCACCGGCATCGCACTCGACATCCGCGCCCTTGACGTCTGCGCCGACCACCGTAGCGCCTTCGGCCCTGAACAGCTCGACCGCCGCCTTGCCGATCCCCGACCCGGCGCCCGTAACAATTGCGACCTTGCCCTCAAGCCGGGGCATGCTTGGCGAACTCGATCCGCGCGATGGCGCGGTTGTGGACCTCGTCCGGCCCGTCTGCCAGGCGCAGCGTCCGGATGCCCGCCCAGCTCGCTGCCAGCGGCGTGTCCTGGCTCACGCCCGCCGCGCCGAAAGCCTGCACCGCATCGTCGATGACCTTCAGCGCCATGTTCGGCGCCTTCACCTTGATCATCGCGATCTCGGCCTTGGCCGCCTTGTTGCCGGCCTTGTCCATCATGTCCGCGGCCTTGAGGCACAGCAGGCGCGTGCAGTCGATCTCGATCCGCGCCTCGGCGACGCGCTGCTCCCAGATGCTGTGCTCGGAGATCTTCTTTCCGAACGCGACGCGGCTCTGCAGCCGCTCGCACATCAGCTTCAGCCCCTCTTCCGCAGCGCCGATGGTGCGCATGCAATGGTGGATGCGCCCCGGCCCAAGCCGCCCCTGCGCAATCTCGAACCCGCGCCCTTCGCCCAGCAGCAGGTTCGACGGCGGAACCCGCACATTGTCGAGCCGGATTTCCATGTGCCCGTGCGGCGCGTCGTCATAGCCGTAGACGGTGAGGTGCCGCTCGACCGTCAGCCCCTCCGCATCCATCGGCACCAGGATCATCGACTGCTGCTGGTGGGACTTCGCCGAAGGATCGGTCTTGCCCATCAGGATCGCGACCTTGCAGCGCGGATCGCCCGCGCCCGACGACCACCACTTCTTGCCGTTGATCACATATTCGTTGCCGTCGCGGCGGATCTCGCACTGGATGTTGGTTGCGTCCGACGACGGCACGCCGGGCTCGGTCATCAGGAAGGCGGAGCGGATCTCGCCCTGCATCAGCGGGCTCAGCCACTCGTCCTTCTGCTCACGCGTCCCGTAGCGCTGGAGCACTTCCATATTGCCGGTGTCGGGCGCCGAGCAGTTGAACACCTCGCTCGACCACAGGATGTGCCCCATCTCCTCGGCACACAAAGCATATTCGAGGTTGGTGAGCTGCTCGCCCTCGAACGCGAAGCTGTCATCGACATGTTGCAGCTGCCCACCCGGCGGCATGAACAAATTCCACAGCCCCGCCGCCTTGGCCTTGGGCTTCAGCTCCTCGATGATCCCGATCGACTTCCAGCGGCCGCCTTCGGCCTGCTGGCGGTGATAGTCTTCGACTCGGGGACGGACCTCGGCATCCATGAAATCGCGGACGCGCGCGCGGAAAGAAGCCTGTCGTTCCGTAAGGTCAAAGTTCAAGGCGCAGTCTCTCCCCTGCCAGGCGCAATGTTCACGCCGAAGTTCGCGCTACGCCGCAGCCGGTTTCGAGACAAGCGTGGACGCCCGTGCTACAGTTCGAACGGGTGGAGTGCTGTGGAGCACGCTATGAAACTCTTGTTTCTCGCAATCCTTCCCCTCGCCGTTGCGGCTTCGGCCCTTCAGGCAAAACCGGCCGCCGCCAACCTCAAGTGGGGCGACGCGCCGCCGAGCCTTCCGGCGGGCGCCAAGATGGCGGTCGTTTCCGGAAATCCGGCCGCCAAAGGCATGTTCACGATCCGCCTCAAGATGCCGGCCGATTATGCCGTGCCGCCGCATTCGCATCCGAACAGCGAGGTGGTGAAAGTCGTTTCCGGAGAGCTCCATTACGCGATGAGCGGGAAGATGGAGATGACCAAGGCCAAGACGCTGAAGGCGGGTCAAACCGTGACCATGGGCGCGAAGATGAACCATTGGGTCCATGCTGCCGCTCCCGCGACGGTTCAGGTGAGCGGCCGCGGACCGTTCCAGATCACTTACGTCGATCCCAAGGACGACCCGCGCAAGGAATAACGCCTGCTGCCGCCGCTCAGGCGATCATCGCATGCGGCGGGAACAGCAGCTGGTAACTGGTGGTCAGCGTGGCGAAGGTCAGCGCGGTCGTCAGAGCCATGACCGCGTAGACCTTGCCTGAAATCTTCTCCGGGCGCTCGGGGCACTTGGACATGCCGTGCTTACGCATTGGCGACGATCTTCGAAGCGCTTGCGGCCTGGGCCGGACCGACGGCGGCGCCGACTGCGACGCTGCTCATGGCGATCGCGGCAGTGATGGCGATGAAGGTGCGCTTCAGCGAGGACTGGACGAACATTTTGTTTCTCCCTTTTACGGCCCACCTGCCTGGCGGCGCCTTGGTCGAAACTATTCAATGTCCGTGCCAATCGCGGAAAACCGGCGTTTTCTAATGGAGGGAAGGCGCGTGCTGAGTGAATCACGCCAAAAAGTTGGTGAAACCTACCAGAGTGCAGCGCCGAACCGTCCGGCTTGCGAATGAGCGCCATTTGAACTCCGCGCGAGTTCCTCGAACGCCGCGGCAAGATTGATCAGAAGCCGCCGTTCGGGGCCGGAATATCGGAGTGCCAGGTCCCGACACTTGAACGCCTCACTGGCAAATGTTTCCTCGCGCATCTCGCCTCCAGCAAACCGGAACCATTTACGGTTGGGGACGCGACCTGGATGGATCCGCTGGCGAAGTCGTCGCCGGGCGGACTACTCTTCCTGCCAGGATTTCGCCCCCGAAATCTGGGCCCTCGTGGCGTAAAGATCGATCTGAAATCTTTCCCCAGATTCTGAAAAATTCAGGAAAAGTTGCGCCGACAGGGAGTTACGGACGGTTCGTGGCTCCGAGCACCGGTTCTTGCGCAACAGCCGTCGGAACGTGGGCGCCAGGCATGGATTTGGAGCGCGTGGACCCGATCCGGAAGATCGAGCAGACTCAGGCGCGCATCAAATTGTTTGCGCAGAGGGCGAAACATATCATCAAGCAGCAGCAGGACAGGCTGGAGCATAACCGCCGCTTCCTCGACAGCCTGCGGAAGGCCGATTAACTCCTTTCTGACCCGTGATTGAGCGGCGAGGTCCGCATCAGGTGGGAACCGCCCCGGGCCACGCGTTGTGCGCTC
>JAEVYW010000234.1 GCA_023392555.1 Pseudomonadota bacterium
CTACGAACCAGCTCCACGAAGCCGGCCTGCCGACCCTTTACCGGCGCGCGATCGCGGCAGTGCTCGAAGCACGGAGCAAGCTTGCCGCCTGAGCCTTTCTTTTCCGGTCCGGGCATCGACCGCGCCGACCTCGTGCGCACTCAGCCGGAGCGGCTGGCAGAGCTCGTCGGCGCTCCGTCTTCGCGCCAGTTGGTGTGGAAGGACGGCTTACCCGCGATCGGTGAGGACGGCCGCTTGCAATGGCAGCCGCTCGCGAAGCCGGACCTCTTCCTTGGCATCGCTGAGGGCATTGCTCACTTCTCCGCGACCGAACTGCCCGCAGCGAATGCCCGCGCCGCGTTCGACACAATGGGCATGCTTTCCGCTGAGGAGGCGCCGCTGTTCGCCGCAGCGCTCAGCCTCGCCTGGTGGCACTCGCGCCATCGCTTCTGCGCCAATTGCGGCGCTTCGACGAAGATCGTCCGCGGCGGCTGGGGGCGGGAATGCCCGTCCTGTTCTGCCCAGCATTTCCCGCGCGTCGACCCGGTGGTGATCATGCTTGCCGAGCATGACGGCCGCCTCCTGCTTGGCCGGCAGCCGCAATATCCGCCCGGCCGCTATTCGGCGCTCGCGGGCTTCGTCGAGCCGGGCGAAAGCATCGAGGCCGCGGTAGCGCGCGAGCTGCATGAGGAAGCCGGGATCGCCGTCACCGACGTTGCTTATGTCGCAAGCCAGCCGTGGCCATTTCCATCGTCGTTGATGGTCGGATGTCATGCGCGTGCGCTTGGCGAAGAACTGACCATCGACACGACCGAGCTCGACGATGCCCGTTGGTTTACCCGTGAAGAAGTCGCCGCTGCACTTGCCGGGGAAGAGGGCGCAGCCTTCCTCCCGCCACCGCGCTTCGCAATTGCGCGCACGCTGCTGGAGCACTGGCTTGATGAACGCGGGACTCGCCCCTAAGAACGCGCGCAACCTTGTCGCAAGCCTCGGCAACCGCCGGACGGAGACCCATGGACGACCGCTTCAACACCATCGCCGGCTGGGCGCTGTTCGCCGGAATTATCGCTCTCGGTAGCTCGATTGTCGCAGGCGAAGTGTTCCATCAGGAACGCCCCGAAGAGATGGGCTATCCGATCGAAGGCGTGGGCGAAGAGGGCGCCGGCGGCGAAGCGGCCGCGAAGCCGATCGCCTGCTACATGGCCGCTGCCGACGCGACTGCGGGCCAGCAGGTCTTCGCCAAGTGCACGGCCTGCCACAATGCCGACAAGGGCGGCGCCAATGCGCTCGGCCCGAACCTGTGGGGCGTGCTGGGTGAGCCGGTCGGCAAGGGCAAGGGCTTTGCCTTCTCCGACGCTCTCGCGAAGCATGGCGGCACCTGGGATTTCCAGACCTTGAGTGACTGGCTGTCGAGCCCGAAGAAGTTCGCTCCGGGCACGAAGATGACCTTCGCCGGCCTCAGCAAGCCGGAAGATCGCGCCAACGTGATCGCCTTCCTCAACGCGCACAGCGATGCGCCGCAGCCGGCACCTGCCGCTGGTCCGGAATGCGCCGAGGGTGCCGCTCCGGCCGCTGCCGGTGCTCCGGGAACGCCTCCGGGCGCTACTCCGCCGGCCGACGCCTCATCCGCGAAGCCGGGCACCGGCCCGAATAACGGACCGCAGAAGGCTGAGGACGAGCCCGAAGGCGCCAAGAAGCCGGGCGGCGGCGAGGCTGAAGGCCAGGCCGTCAAGCACTAAGCTTTAGGCGCCGATCACTCCGGCGGCGCGCCCTGCATCCGCGCCGGAACGGGCTGCTCTTCGTAGAAGCGCTGGACGAAGTCCCACGCCTCGTTCGCATCTTCGCACCAGTGGAAGATGTCGAGGTCGTGCGGCGCAACCACGCCTTCCTCGACCAGCGCGTCGAAATCGACGACGCGGTTCCAGAATTCCTTGCCGAACAGCAGCACCGGCAGCGGGCGTACCTTGCCCGTCTGGATCAAAGTCAAAAGCTCGAAGAATTCGTCGAACGTGCCGAATCCGCCCGGGAAGACCGCGACCGCCCGCGCGCGCAGCAGGAAGTGCATCTTGCGAAGCGCGAAATAGTGGAACTGGAAGCTGAGGTCCGGAGTGACGTAGCGGTTCGGCAACTGCTCGTGGGGAAGCACGATGTTGAGGCCGATCGTTTCCGCGCCGACGTCGATCGCACCGCGGTTGGCGGCTTCCATGATCGACGGTCCGCCGCCCGAGCAGACGACGAAGTGGCGCTGCCCTTCTTCGTCCGGACCGCAGGCCGCGGCGAGCTTGGCGAGGTCGTAGGCGACTTCATAATAATGTGACTTGGCCTTCAGGCGCTCTGCAATGCGGCGCTGCTGGTCGTCCGACGCCGCAGCGACAAGCGCGTCGGCCATCTTTGGCTCGGGAATGCGCGCAGAGCCGTAGAACACGAACGTCGAAGCGATGTTCGCCTCATTCATGAACAGCTCGGGCTTCAGCAGCTCCAGCTGGAAGCGGACGGGGCGGAGGTCCTCGCGAAGCAGGAACTCATTGTCCTGGAAAGCGAGCTTGTAGGCGCTGCTTTCAGTCTGCGGGCTGGACGGGACGTGCTTGGCGGCTTTCGCATCGATCTTGGACGTCGGGAAAATGCGCTTTGGCGGTATCGGATCGTTCATGGCGGCGGCTCTAGCCGAGCCGCCGCTGAACCCCAAGCGTCACGCTGCGTCGGCGCCGCGGCGCGCGCCCCAGTCGATCCGGCGTGTCCCGTACATCACACCTGCAAGCGCCGCGAAGAGCAGCAGCGAGCCGATGAGCAGCGAGAAAGCTTCGAGGCTGAGTAGGATGTAGAGGACGGCGTACAGACCGACGAGCAGGCCGCCGATGAACAAGGCCCGGCGCCAACTGCCCAGAATCGCCGCCGAGTAAGCGGTGTTGAGGCCGGCGATCGCAGCCGCGGCGACGATGTAGGCCGGAGTGAAGCCGATCACTTCGGCGAAGGCGAGCAGAAGCACGAAGAACAGCACCAGCGCTGCGCCCATCAGCAGATATTCGACCGGCGACACGCGAACGCCGCCGATGACGTCGAACATCAGCAACGCGAGGAAGGTGAAGCCGATGAACAGGAAGCCGTACTTGGCCGCGCGATCGACGCGGGAATAGAGATCGACCGGCTGAATCAGGCTGATGCTTGCGACCTGCACCGCACTGCTGTCCTGCGGTCCGGCAACGGCCACGGTCGGCACACTGGGGTTCACTCGGTCGACAAGATTGCTTTGGCCGGCATCCCCTGTGGAGACCAGCGAGCGGCCGAGCGCCAAATTGCCGATGCTATAGATTGCAGTGAAGCCCTCGGCATCGACGCTTCTCCGGTCAGGCAGGAAGTCGCCGCCGAACGAGGGATGCGGCCAGGGGGATTTGACCGTCCACATAGTGTGTCCCCCGTCGGGCGCGAGGGTCAGCGAGGAATTGCCGCGCAGGGCGTAGCTGTAATCGACGACGATCGGCCGCGAGGTGAGCGTGTCGGCGTCGATCCAGGCGAAGAAACCGCGGCCGGCTCCGCTGCCGCCGCCTGGCTGCAGGCGCAAAGCTTGGCCATTCGCCGCGACCTTCGGGTTGGCGCCGAGGCCGCGCGGGTCGCTGACGCCGAAGCGAAGCTCTGCGCGTGGCAGGTCCATGTCGGCGACGGTAACGCCGTGCCGCGCGAGATCTGGTGGGAAGGCGAAGCGCGCCTTGCCGGACGATTGGGTGTCGTAGACCACGGCTTCGTAGATCGAGCGCTTGCGGCGCTCGGGCGCGACCGATGAACTGATCTCCATGACTTCCGGAGCCAGCCTCAGCTCGCGCATGACGTCGCGGGTGCGAGTGACGCTCCGCCCATTCTCGATGACGGTGTCGCTCGCAGTAGCGCGATAGGGGATGACGAGGACAGGTCCCGACACGGCCTGCGGCCCGCCCCAGCCTTCAGTGATGGACGCGGTCGCCTGCCGAGCCTGGCTTTCGCGGTCGTATACCAGGAACCAGACCATGAAGATTGGGATGGCAAGCGCGGCTGCGATTAGGATCGCGAGGAAGAGCTTGAGCGCCGGGGTCCGCTCGCCATCGATCATCATCGTCGCCTCCTTAAACTCAATTCATCTACAGAAAAGCACGGTTCATCGTCAAGATGCGGTTCTGAGTGTTAGAGTTCCGCTATTGCGAATGACTATCAATAACGATAGTGCGGTCTCATGAAGGGGCATATTTCCGCATCGCTCGCCGCGCTCCTTGCCGGCGTTTCGTCACCAGCTCTGGCCGGCGCGGCGGTCGACCCGTCGCAGCCTGCAGCTGACACGGTCGCCGCCGGATCGGCCGCAGCCGCCGATCAGGCCGGCCAGACGATCATCGTGACCGGCCAACGGTCCGAATATGGCGCAAACTCGACCCGCACGGCCACGAAGACCAACACCGACATCCGCAACATCCCGCAGGCGCTTACGGTCATTTCGGAAAAGCAGATTGAGGATCAGGCGATTCGGTCCGTCGCCGAGCTTCTGACATTCGTACCCGGCGCCACTCCGGGAACCGGCGAGAGCAACCGGGACCAGTTCACCCTACGGGGTAACAATACGACGGCGGACTTCTTCGTCGACGGGGTCCGGGACGACGTCCAATATTTCCGTGACTTCTACAACGTGGATCGCGTCGAGGTTTTGAAGGGACCGAACGCGATGATCTTCGGCCGCGGCGGCGGCGGCGGCGTGGTCAACCGCGTTACCAAGCGCGCCACCTTCGGCAATTATAGCGAAGCGCTGACTTCGACCGACAATTACGGTGGCATCCGGCTCACCGGCGACGTCGATCATTCGCTCAGCCAAAGCGTCGCGTTCCGCGTCAACGGTCTCTACGAGAACGCCGACAGCTTCCGGCGCCATGTCGATCTGAAGCGCTACGGCATTAATCCGACAGTCGCGTTCCAGGCCGGGCCGAACACGCGCATCGACGTCAGCTACGAAAATTTCCATGATCGGCGAACGACCGATCGCGGCGTTCCAGCCAACGGCAGCCGGCCGCTCGAAGGCTTCGACCGGACCTTTTTCGGCGATCCGGACGACAGCTACGCGAAGGCTCGGGTCAATGTCGGCACGCTCTCGGTCGAACATGAGTTTGCCGACGGGCTCACTCTTCGCAACCGGACGTTGTTCGGCGACTACGACAAGTTCTACCAGAACATCTACTCAAGCGCGCTCAACCCCACGACGGGTGTCGTTACCCTGGGCGCCTACAACAGCCGGAATGATCGCCGGAACCTGTTCAGCCAGACGGACCTCATTTGGGAGAACAATCTGGGCGCATCGATCAGACTTTGCTGTTCGGCTTCGAAGTGGGCCGGCAGAAGTCGCGCAACCACCGCGAATCCGGCACTTTCCTCAACGGCAGCACGGCTCCCCTGTCCGATCCGACCGTGGACAAGCAGGTAAGCTTCGCATCGGCCCCGAGCGATGCAAACAACCGCGCGGAAGCTACCGTCGCGGCGGTTTACATCCAGGACCAGATCCGTCCGACGGACTGGCTGGAGATCGTAGCCGGGCTGCGGTTCGACAGTTTCAAGCTCGATGTGAACAACCTGACCGTCGGCAGCACCGACTTCAGCCGCAGGGACAGGATGTGGTCGCCGCGCCTGGGCCTGATCCTGAAGCCGCGAGACAATCTGTCGATCTACACGAACTTCAGCAGGTCCTATCTTCCACAGTCGGGAGATCAGTTCGGAAGCCTGACCGGAACCACCGCAGAGCTGGAGCCGGAGCGCTTCGACAATTTCGAGCTCGGGGCGAAGTGGGAGCCGATCGACGGCCTCCTCGCGACCGCGGCCATTTACCAACTCGACCGCACCAACACGCGCGCCACCGATCCCGTGACTCAGCAGACGGTGCTCACCGGCGCCCAGCGCAGCCGCGGCATCGAAGTCGGACTGGAGCGGAGCATTAGCGACCGCTGGCAGGTTTCCGCCGGCTATGCCTACCAAAAGGCGGAGATCACCGAGACGACCGCGGCTGCTCCTGAGGGCCGTCAGGTTTCGTTGGTGCCCAAGCACAGCTTCTCGCTGTGGAACCGTTACGACGTCAACAATGCGCTCGGTCTCGGCCTTGGCCTGATTGCCCGGTCGAAGTCTTTCGCCTCGATCAGCAACAATGTGACGCTTCCCGCCTATGCCCGCGTGGACGCGGCTGCATATTACAAGCTAGCCAAAGGCATCGAGGCGCAGGTCAACGTCGAGAACATCCTCGGCGCCGACTATTTCCCGACGGCCCATAGCGACAACAATATCGCTCCAGGCGCTCCGCGGACAATCAAGGCGCAGCTTCGTTTCGGGCTCTAAGCGGAAAGCTTCTCGGCACGGTCGCGAACGCGCTTTAGGTCGTCGACGAACTTCTGGCGTTCCTCGACGCGGCGTTCGGGCTCGGGGATGCGGAGGAGGAAGCTCGGGTGCACGGTCACCCAGCATTCTCCTCCTTCGGCCAGCGCGATGGGTGAGCCTCGAACCTTGCTGATCGTCACGACCTTGTTGAGGACTGAACGGGCTGCAGTAGCGCCGAGCGCGACGGTGATCGGCGGGCGGATCAGCGAGCGTTCCTGATCGATCCACCAGCGGCATGCCTCGATCTCGCCGGCGTTGGGCTTGCTGTGGATGCGCTTCTTGCCGCGCTGCTCGAACTTGAAGTGCTTTACCGCATTGGTGACGTAGACCTGCGTCCGGTCGATGCCGGCTTTTTCCAGCGC
>JAEVYW010000255.1 GCA_023392555.1 Pseudomonadota bacterium
TTGCGCTCGGCTTCTCGATCAACTCGCTGTCGCTATTCGCGCTGGTGCTCGCCGTCGGCATCGTGGTCGACGACGCGATCGTCGTTGTGGAAGCGGTCGAGAAGCATATGCGCGAAGGCTTGTCTCCGCGCGAAGCCGCGCACCGCACGATGCAGGAGATTTCCGGAGCGCTGATTGCCATCGGCCTGGTGCTCGTCGCCGTGTTCGTTCCGGCGGCCCTGATCTCGGGCATCCCCGGCATCTTCTACCGGCAGTTCGCCGTCACGATTGCAGCCGCCGCAGCGATCTCGACAGTGATCTCGCTGACGCTTTCGCCGGCGCTCGCAGCGCTTCTGCTGAAACCGCACAATCCGAATGCGGCTCATGACGACGGCCGCCGTTGGATGCGCCCGGTGCGCGTGGCCGGTGCCAAGTTCAACCAGGGCTTCGACTGGCTGTCCGACCGCTATGGCAAGACGACGGTCAAGCTGGTGCACCGCTCGACGCTGATGCTGCTCATTTACGGTGGCCTTCTGGGGCTGACCGTGTGGCGCCTCGATGCGACGCCGACCGGCTTCATTCCCGACCAGGACCAGGGCTTCCTGATCGGCGTGATCCAGTTGCCGCCGGGCGCGTCGCTGGAACGCACCGAGGCCGCCGTCGAGCGCATCCGGAACGTCGTGTCGCAGAACCCGAAGATCCTCGAGACAGCCTCCTTCGCGGGCCTCGACGGGTCGACCTTCAGCCCCGCGTCGAACAGCGGCATCATGTTCCTTCGCCTCGCGCCCCATGAAGAGCGTAAGGGCAAGGGCGAGTCCGCCGCCGACCTCGCAGGCGCGATCACCGGCGCGGTCGCCGGAGCCGAGGACGGCGCGCAGGTATTCTTCCTGTCGCCGCCACCAGTCCCCGGGCTCGGCAACGGCAGCGGCTTTTCGATGATGCTGCAGGACCGCAGCAACGCCGGTTACCAGGCGCTTCAGGGCGCGACTTTCGCGATGATGGGCGCGGCAAGCCAGAACCCGAACGTCAGCCAGGTTTTCTCGCTGTTCAACACGGGATCACCGCGCATCGAGGCCGACGTCGATCGCGACCGCGCTCAGCTCGTCGGGGTGCAGCCAGCGCAGGTCTATGACGCGCTCGCTACCTATCTCGGTTCGACCTACGTCAACGACTTCAACATGCTCGGCCGCACCTTCCGCGTCACCGCGCAGGCCGAAGCGCAGGCGCGCGACGATCTCGCAGACGTGGGCCGGCTCCAGGTGCGCTCGGCAACGGGCCAGATGGTGCCGCTCTCGTCCATTGCGACGTTCCGATACGGCAGCGGCCCAGTGCAGGTGACGCGCTACAACAACTACCCGGCGGCCGAACTTCAGGGACAGACCCCGCCGGGCATCGCATCCGGCAGCTCGCTCAAAGCGATGGAAGACATCGCTGCCAATGCGCTTCCGCCTGGGTTCGGCTACGAATGGACCGGCCTCGCATACCAGCAACAGGCGGCGGGCAATACGGCGCCGCTGGTGTTCGCGGTCGCGGTGCTGTGCGTCTTCATGGTGCTCGCGGCTCAGTATGAATCGCTGACCCTGCCACTGGCCGTCATCCTGATTGTGCCGATGTGCGTGCTCGCGGCGATGACGGGCATCAACCTTCGCGGGCTCGACAACAACATCCTAACGCAGATCGGCCTGATCGTTCTGATCGCGCTGGCGGCGAAGAACGCGATCCTGATCGTGGAGTTTGCCCGGCAGGCTGAAGACGATCTCGGCATGGACCGGTTCAACGCGGCGGTGCACGCCGCCAAGTCGCGTCTTCGTCCGATCCTGATGACCAGCTTCGCCTTCATCTTCGGCGTGATCCCGCTTGCGATCGCGGTGGGACCCGGGGCGGAAATGCGCCAGGCGATGGGCACTGCAGTCGCGTTCGGAATGATCGGGGTGACCGTTTTCGGCCTGATCTTCACGCCGGTCTTTTACGTCGTCTGCCGCGGCCTCGACCGCTTCATGCCCAAGGCGATGCAGCACAGCACGCTGCATGCGCAGCACGTCCATCCGGAGCCCGCAGAATGAAGCGCGTCGCCGTCATCCTGAGCAGCGTGGCGCTTGCAGCCTGCACCGCGGTCGGGCCTAACTATCGCTCGCCGGCGCCGACTGCGCCGTCGCAGGCGCCGTTCGTCAGCGCTCAGTCGCCGGCCTTCACGCAGAACCAGCCGCCGGGCCGCTGGTGGAGCCTGTTCGGCGATCCCGTGCTCGATCGACTGGTCGAGCAGGCGCTGACCGCCAACACCGACCTGCGCGTCGCCGCGGCGAACCTTGCGAGGGCGCGGGCAGTCCTTCGCGAAACGCGCGCCGGACGACTGCCGACGACCGGTGTGTCCGCAAGCGCCTCCTACGCGAAACAGCCCGGCTTACCCGCGGACACGATCTACGACGCAGGCCTCGACGCAAGCTACCAGGTCGATCTGTTCGGCGGCATCAGCCGCGCGATCGAGGCCGGCCGGGCAGACGTCGGCGCGGTCCAGGCAGCGTTCGACAATACGCGGATCAGTGTCGCGGCCGAGACGACCCGAGCTTATGCCGATGCGTGCAGCGCGGGCCAGCAGCTCGCCGTCGCCCGCGAGAGCCTGCGACTTCAGGAAGAGACGTTCGCCCTCACCCGCCGCCAGTTCGAAGGCGGACGGGGCACCGCGCTGGAGACCGGCCAGGCGGGAGCGCAGCTGGAGCAGGTCCGGGCCGCACTGCCAACGCTCGAGGCCGAGCGTCGCGCCGCGCTGTTCCGGCTTGCGGTCCTCACGGGACGCCCGCCCGCCGACTTCCCGCGCGAAGTCGCAGACTGTTCTCGCCCGCCCTCATTGAACGGCCCGATTCCTGTCGGTGACGGAGCCGCGCTGCTCGCGCGCCGTCCTGACATCCGTCGCGCCGAACGTGAGCTCGCCGCCGCTACTGCCCGCGTGGGCGTCGCGACCGCAGATCTCTATCCCAAGGTCAGCCTGGGCGGGTCGGCGGGGCTGACCTCGAACTCGATCGGCATTTCAAAGGACGCGTTTCGCTTCAGCCTCGGGCCGTTGATCAACTGGAGCTTCCCAAACCTCGTCGTCGCCCGCGCCCGCGTCGCTCAGGCGCAGGCCTCCGCACAGGGCGCTCTCGCCAGCTTCGACGGCGTGTGGCTCGGCGCGCTCCGCGAAACCGAGACTGCGCTCACCCGATACACTGCCGATCTCGACCGCCGCGAAGCCCTGCGCCGCGCACGGGCTCAAGCCGCCGATGCAGCGCGCATTGCCAGGCTGCGTTATCAGGCCGGCCGCGAATCCTTCCAGATCGTGCTCGACAACGAACGTTCGCTCTCCAGCATCGAGGCGGAGCTTGCGCGGGCCGACGCTCAGCTTTCGGACGATCTGATCTCGTTGTTCCTCGCGCTTGGCGGGGGCTGGCAGGCGTAGGCGCTCAGGTCAGGCCGCCGGTCCGAAGCTGAAGATAGTCTGGTTCGAATTCCGCCAGGGCAACGAGGCGGCCCCAATCCTCCACGCCGACGCGCGGGCGCTTGAAGGTGAGGCCTGCATCCTTCCGAAGAAGCTGCAGCGTCCGGTTCACATGCACCGCCGTTATGCCCACCGCGTCGGCAAGCTGCTCCTGGGTCATGGGCAGGTCGAAGTCCGTCCGGGTGCCCAGCTTCGCCGCCTCGGATCGAAGGCCCACTTCGCAGATGAGATGAGCGACGCGCGCAGTCGCATTCTAGCGTCCCAGATTTCCGACGGTTAGCGCAAGGATGGCCGACTGCGCCATCCCCTCCCGCCAAAATGCGATGGCGAGTTTTGGGTAACGGCATGCTGCGTCCCACAGATCCTTGTGGGGCACCAGGATGATCGCGACGTCGGTCAGTGCGCTGATCGCCCAGCTTGCCTTGGGCTGCACCACCGAATGAAGGTCACACATCTCGCCGGCAAGATGGATCGATGTTGTCTGCCGATGACCGCTGCGCATCTGCTCGAAGCGAGCGACCAACCCGCTCACGATCAGGCATGCGTGAGCGACGGTCTGACCAGGTGAGACGATGTCGGCCCGATTGCGGACCCGTGCCGGCCGGCCCGGCAGATCGAGGATGACCTTCTGCTCCACCGGCGAAAGACGCGAATGGAGCAACAGCATGTCGAGGAACGATTGTAACGCGCTCTGAGTGGTGGAGCTCAAGTCAGACGCCCTTTCTTGAAGGGCGCCTTCTTAAATGACGATACGAAACGCGTCTTAACCCAAGTTAAGAGCGCTTGACCATTACGCCGGGAGCTTCTGCGACGTGCCCAGGGCGGAATTGATGCGCCCCGCAAGCAGTTCGTACTGGTCCGGCGAGAATCCTGCCGAGATGAACTCCGCAATGTCCTCGCTCGGAACGGTGAAGCCGTAGTGCCAGGTGAGCACGGCCATGCGGCGCAGCGCCTCGAGTTGGGGATTGGCGAGCGACGGATTGCCGCGGCCGGCAAGCCAGTTCCAGAAGCGGCGCAGGCGGCCGGTGCCGCGGATCGTCCACAGGCGATCGATGCGGGCGAGCCGGATCACGGACCATTCCAGCGGTGAGAAATCGGCCGGCTTCGGGGAAGGGATCGGCAGGACGACCGGCTGCGCGTTCTGCGTTTCGATTTTCGCCAGATAGGCCATGGTCTGCTCCCTTTCCTTTTCCCGAGAACGCCAACGACTTGCCGAAACATGTTCGGCGCGAGCGTTTCTCCGGACGCGAGAGATCCGTCGGCGAAGCGCATAGCTTCAGTCCGGTCTACTCTCAGTTCGTTACGAAATACTGTTTGAAAGCAGCGCCAAGAACAGGGCGCCAATTTCTGTACCGGTCAGTATAAAGCCGGTTCCGGCTCGTCAAGCAGAATTCTATACCGACCGATAAATAATTTGCTCAGGCGCTCGGCCACAGAGCGAGACCGCTCTCGACGAGGCGGTCGAGCTCTTCGCGCGTCGCGCCCTGGCTGGCCTGGACCGAGATGCCCTGGAGCATCGCGATCAGCACACGCATCAACCCTTCCGGGTCGACGCGGGATGGCAGGTCACCTTCCGCCTTGGCACGCTCGAAGCGTTCGACGAGAGCCGTCTTGGCGACCTCGCCACGTTTCACCACGTCCTCGCGGACCGACTGCGAGTCAGGTCCGCAGGCGACCGAGGTGATCACGCCCATGCAGCCGTGCGGCTCCTCGATGCTGGTCACATTGTCGATGGTCCCGCGAAGCATGGTCTCGGCGACCTTGCGCGCGGTCGGCTGCTTCAGGGCAGCGCCAATGTAGG
>JAEVYW010000269.1 GCA_023392555.1 Pseudomonadota bacterium
GGTGAAGCCCGCGACCATGGCCGATTCCATCATGTAGCCGGAAAGGCGCGTGTCCTTGCCGATCACGACGCGGTGGCGGTGATCGCCGCGAAGGAAGTGCGCCCCCGCCGCCTGCCCCACTCGGAGCGCGGTCTCGGCGGTCATCGGCTCGCTGTTGGTCAGGCCCCGGATCCCGTCGGTGCCGAAGAATTTGCGGTTCATGGCTGCGCTTTAGCGCGTGGCAACGGCAGACGCGAGGTCAGCCGATCCAGCGCCACGGGCCGACAGGCATCGGGTGGAGCCAGGTGGCGACGAGGAACAGCGCGGTTCCCCCGATCAGAGCCACGGCCCCAGGATTGGCAAGGCCGCGCGTGAATGGAACGAACGCAGTCTGCGCGGTCCAATCGTGCCACGTTTCGCCAAGTTGTCCCTGCTTCTTGCGGTCCTGAAGCGCAGCGCCGACCAGCGCCAGAACGATGATCGCAGTGTCGAGAACGATCGCCTTCACCGTTGCGACGACCATGATGTGGACGATCGCCCAGAGCGCAAAGCCCCACATCATCGGGTGGCGAGTGATGCGGAATATTCCGCCTGCCTGCTGGCCACGATGAAGCCGCGCGCCCGGCAAGACTGGATTACCGACGAAGGAGCCGACGAACAGGATCGACCCGATCCACATGAGGATGGCGCCCGCGATCCACATCGCTTCGCTCGGCTGCCATAGCTGCGGCTCTCGCCCGATCTGCCGGTACGACCACAGCATGAAGCCGAAGAGCAGGAGCGAGATGAGCGAATAGACGCCGCGGAAGGGCCCCTCGCCCATCCGCCGAACCAGCGGCTCGCGCAGCGGGTGCGACATCAGGAAATGCGAGCCGACGAAGGCGATCGAGCCGAAAAACAGGCCCATCTGCCACGTCACCGACGGTACGCCTCCGGAAGGACGCGCTCGTCGATGTCGCGATAGCGGTCGCGAAGCTTGGTCTGGCGGTTCTCGAGCGGCTGCGCCACGCCGTCGATGTACACGGCTTCAGCAGCACTCGTCACCTGAAGTGGGTCGCCGGACCAGATGACGACGTCGCCGCGATGCCCCGGTGTCAGACTTCCGATCTCGCCGCCGAGCCCGATTGCCTGCGCGGGCCGGGAGGTGATCATCGCCAGCGCCTCGCCCCACGGCACTCCGCTTGCGCCCGGCACGTTGGCGAGCGCGACCAGGTTCCCGGCATACTGCCGCTGGTTGAACAAGTAGCGCGTGTCGTTGTCGTCGATCATGCCGATCGCGACGTTAACGCCGGCCTTGCGCATTCGCCCGACGTTCGACTGGGTGGCGCCGAGTTGCTCGAACGAGGCGGGAAGGTCGTTGACGGCAGAGGCGATCACCGGAATCCGCGCCGATGCGAGCCGGTCGGCGACCCGCCAGCCCTCGCTTGCGCCGACGAGCACGATGCGAAGCCGCGGGAAATCGCGCCTCAGCATCAGGACATTGAGGATGTCGTGTGCGCTTTCGACATGCACGAGCAGCAGCTGCCTGCCTTGCAGCACCGGCACCAGCGCAGCCGCATCGAAGCGGGTCAGCAGGACGTCGTCGCTGCGCTGAGCGCCCGGTCCATATTCGCGGGACTCGTTCGGATTGCGAACGCTCGGCTCATCCACGGTCGCCTCGGCACCGCGCGATCGCGACGAGGATATCGGCGACGCGTAGCGGCTGAGTTCCGCAGCTTCGCGCAGCGCGTTGCGGAACAGGATGTAGGCCGAAGGCCGCGACCCGCCGGCGGTGCCGCCGCCGCTTTCTCCCAGCTCGACAAACTGGAACGCGCGGGCCCGGGTGATCGGCTCGAAGTCCGCGCCAAGGTCGATGACGGCACCCTGCCCGGCGAAGATGCTTTTCGCCGTGTTGGGAGCGACCACGGCGCGCGTCACTCCGTCGGCCCGGTTGACGGAGATCGTGGAATAATCAGGGTTGATGCCCGGTGCGACATCGATGGCGGCACTGAACGGGCCGCTCTCCGCCTTGTCGTCGGTTAGCCCGCCCGACAGATCGACTTCCGAGAGCCCCAACCGCGAAAAGCCCGCGACGATGCCAGGGGTCACCCATTTGCCGCGAGCGTCGACGATTTGCGCTCCGGCAGGAATGCGCACCTGGAACGAGGAGCCGGTCGCAACGACGCGCCCGTTGCGAAGGACTACGGTCCCGTTCTGGATAGGGTCGGAGCCATCGCCGAGCGCGACCATGCCGCCGGTGATCGCTACAGTCTGCGCAGCAGCGGGCACTGCCGCGGTCGCGAGCATCGCAGCGACGAGGGCGCGGATCATTTCACGTCCCCCTCGCCCGGCTGCCCGAGCTCGAAGTCGCTGACGGGGCGAAGCCGCGGATTGGCGCTGTCGTAGAGCAAGGCGCCGTCGATCCAGACGCGCTCGGGCCGCGCATAAGTGTCGAACGGATCGGCGTTCCACAGGACGACGTCCGCCATCTTGCCGGCCTTCAGGCTGCCCGTCTTGTCGGCAATGCCGAGCGCCTTGGCCGGATTATAGCTGAGCCAGCGCCAGGCACGTTCCTCGCTGATCGGAATGCCCGCGCGCCGCCCGTCGGCAAGCGCCTTGGCCGCTTCTTGGTTCAACCGCTGGATGCCGTTGGGGTCGTCGGAATGGACGATCGCGCACGCACCGGCCTTGTCGACGAACGGGATGTTTTCCTTGATCCCGTCATAGGCTTCCATCTTGAAGCCGTACCAGTCGGCCCACATCGCCGAGCAGGTGCCGGACGCGGCGAGCAGGTCCGCGATCTTATAGCTTTCGACCGCATGGTGGAACGCCGTGATCTTGTACCCGAACTCCTTGGCGACATCGAGCATGATGGCCATTTCGTCGGCGCGGTAGCAATGGTTGTGGACGAGGATCTGGCCGCGAAGGACGCCGGCCAGCGTCTCCATGCCGAGGTCACGCTCCGGCATGTCGCCGCCCTTGGCATAATAGGTGTCCCACCGGCGCTTGTAGCGCTGCGCCCGCGCCCAGGTTTCGCGAACGACGGCGATATTGCCCATCCGCGTTTGCGGCATCTGGCTTTTGGAGCCGTAGACGCGCTTCGGATTTTCGCCGCACGCCATCTTGAGCCCATAAGGCGCGCCCGGAAACTTCATCGCCTGCACGGTTCGCGCAGGCACGTTCTTCAGCGTCACCGACCGGCCGCCGAAGAGGTTGGCCGATCCGGGGAGAATCTGCAGCGTCGTGACGCCGCCGTTCATCAGCGCTCGCGAGAAACCCGGGTCTTGAGGCCACACGCTATGTTCCGCCCAGACTTCAGGCCGGACGGGGCTGGTCGCTTCATTACCGTCGCTGTTCGCCGGAACGCCGGGTGACGGGTAGTCGCCGAGATGGCTGTGCACGTCGATGATGCCGGGCGTGACGAACTTGCCCGCCGCGTCGATCAGGAATGCGCCGGCCGGAACGGGCGTCTCGGGCCCGCCGATGGCCTGAACCACGCCGTCTGCAAGGACCACCGTGCCGTTCTCGATCCGGGCACCCTCGCCGTCGAAGACGGTCGCGCCGCGGATCGCCGTCACAGCCCCCGGATAGCGATGGTAGGTGGACGGAAACGGGTCGAGATTGATGCGAACGGCAGGGGCAGGCTTCGGCGGCGGCGTGCGTGCCGCACAACCGCTCAGGATCGCGGCGGCAAGCAGGCTTGCGAACCGAAGTGCCCCCATCTTGTTCGCCCCCGGCTAGTGTCAGGCCTCGCGAGGCTTGGTTTCGGCACCCGGGAACAGGCCCGGCGCTGCAGGCTCCGCAAGCTCAGGCCGGCCAGCCAGGCTGTCGTCGTCACGCAGCGTGTCGAGGTGCATCCAGCGCTTCACGAACGGCGAGAGCGCAAGGACGATGACGCCCGAGCCGACGGCGACCCAGCCGATCTCGTTGTAGATGGACAGGGTCAGCTCCTTCGACATCTCGCCGCTTTCGCCGCCGGTCGCTTCGCCGATCTTGCCAGCGACGAAGTTGCCGACCGCGGTCATGTAGAACCAGGCGCCCATGATGAGCGAGGCCATGAATTTCGGCGCGAGCCGGTTCATCGCGCTGAGGCCCACCGGCGACAGGCAGAGCTCGCCGGTCGTCTGCAGGAAGTAGAGCGCGAAGACAAAGAACACCGGCGTCAGCGCGTTCATGCCGGCCATGTTGGCGCCGACGACGAACACGAGGAACGCAGCGCCGACCTGCACGAGTGCGAGGCCGAACTTCGCGGGAGCCGACGGCTCCAGATTCTTCTTGCCGAGGAACTGCCACAGCGCCGCAAACAACGGCGCCAGCAGGATGATGTAGATCGAGTTCACCGACTGGAAGACCGACGCCGGAATGTTCCCGCGGTCGACGTAGCGGTCGGTGTATAGGTTGAAGCTGCCACCAGCCTGCTCGAACAGGCCCCAGAACAACGGGTTCAACGCAATCAGGAACAGGATCGCAAAGATCCGCTCGCGCTGCGTCTTCTCGAGCTTGAACGCTTCGTAGAGAACATAAGCGAGCAGAGCGATGCCGGAGATGATCAGCAGCGTCTGGATGACGTCCTGATACTGGATGAGCGCCCACATCACGACGACGGCGCCAAGGCCGACGCCGTAGAGCGTCAACTCGCGGCCTTTCGGCAGCATCGCCGGGGGTTCGCCCGCGCCGTTGAGGACGCCCTTGCCGATGACGAACACGGCGAGGCCGGCGAGCATGCCGATACCGGCAAGACCGAAGCCGTAGCCCCAGCCGATCGTCTCGCCGAGATAGCCGACGAGGATCGAGCCGGCGGCCGCGCCGAGGTTAATGCCCATGTAGAAGATGGTGTAGGCGGCGTCGCGGCGCGTATCGGTGAGCTTGTAGAGCTGTCCGACCATCACCGAGATGTTGGCCTTGAGGAAGCCCGAGCCGACGATGATCAGCGCGAGCGCGAACCAGAAGACGTTGATGGTCGGATCGGATTGCCCGCCCGTGCCCTCGATCGCCATCGCGCCGTGGCCGAGAGCGAGAAGGATGCCGCCGAACAGAACCGCCTTGCGCTGACCGAGGTAACGGTCGGCGAGGTAACCGCCGAGAACCGGCGTGATGTACACTAGGCTGGTGTAGGCGCCGTAGATGAGGTTCGACTTGTCGTCGGCGAAGAGCCAGTGCTTCGTCAGGTAGAAAATCAGCAGCGCCCGCATGCCGTAGTAGGAGAAGCGCTCCCACATTTCGGCGAAGAAGAGCATGAACAGGCCCTTCGGGTGTCCGATCACTTCCTGCTTGCGGCTGAGGCCGATGGCCAGGCCGACTGCGAGGAAGGCGGCAAGAATGACGGTCGCGATTGCCGCGATCCAATCACCCTCGTTCCAGGTTGCTACGGGCTTCACACTTCTCTCCCCAGAGATGTCTTCAAGTTTGGCGGCGCACCCTAACGGTGCAAACTCTCTTGTGAAGCGCATTGTTGCAGACGAACCACGACCCTAGATGAACGGCCTGATGCTGAACGACCGCACCTCCGCCCTGTCCTTGTTGCAAACCCGCCGGTCCGGCCGTCCCCGCGAGATGGTCGCGCCGGGTCCGTCGAGCGACGAATTGGACGAGATCCTCAAGATCGCGGCGCGGGTTCCCGATCACGGCAAGCTCGCCCCATGGCGCTTCGTCGTCGTCAGCGAGGATCAGCGCGACGAGTTCGGTCTGCTCCTTCGGCGCGCGCTCCAGGCAGAGGACGAATGCGCCGGTCCTGCGCATCATGAGAAAGCGGACCAGTTCGCCCGCCAGGGTGAAGCCCTGATCGTGCTCGTTTCGGCGCCAGTGCCTGAACATAAGATTCCGTTGTGGGAGCAGGAATTGTCCGCGGGCGCTGCGGCCATGAACCTGCTCACCGCCGCTCACGCCATGGGCTATGTTGGCGGCTGGCTGACCGGCTGGCAGGCCTATTCGCCAATGGTCAACGCCGCCTTCTGCAAGCCGGGCGAGCGCATTGCGGGCTTCATCTTCCTCGGCTCGCCGGGCCGCGAACTGGAGGAACGGCCACGCCCCGAAATGGCTGAAATCGCAAGCCGTTGGACGCCGCCGACGGATTGACGCCTCGCCCGACCCGCTGTATTACGACAGCATGACGCTCGGAAAGCAACACGAAAAGCCGGTTTACGTCCGCCTGCGCGAGACGATTGCCGATGCCATCCTCTCCGGAAAGTTCAGCGACGGCGACCCGTTGCCGTCGGTTCGAGCGCTTGCCGCGGAAGAGCAGGCCAACCCGCTGACGGTGGCGAAGGCCTATCAGGGTTTCCAGGACGAAGGCCTCGTCACCGTGAAGCGCGGCGTCGGCCTATTCGTCGCTCCGGGCGCGCGGTCGCGCCTGCGGGATTCGGAGCGCAAGCGCTTCGTCGAGCAGGAATGGCCGGCAATCCGTGACCGGATGGAGCGGCTCGGGA
>JAEVYW010000277.1 GCA_023392555.1 Pseudomonadota bacterium
ACCGCCATGATGCACAGCGCAGTCGGGAGCTTCGCCCGGGTCGATCTCGAGCTGTTGCAGCAGCGCGCGAAAGCGGAGCCCTGCGCGCTTGTGCCCGATGCCCACGCCGACAGCACCATTCTCGTCGTGAACACAGAGCGCGATAACGGCTCGCTCGAAACGTGGATCGGCCATTCCGGGCATCGCGAGAAGCAACTTACCCGACAGGAAACGCGGTTCGTCCATGGCAACAGCTTTGGTCCGGGCATTGGCCTGCTGCAAGCCTTGTAGGGCAGCCCGTCGCGGCGTTAGGGGCATCAACCGAGTCCTCAAGGAGACAGACCAATGGCCATCAACATCGGCGACCGCATTCCCGACGTTCCGCTCACGCTCGCGACGTCCGAAGGGCCGCAGCAGACCAGCAGCAGCGATTATTTCGCTGGCAAGCGTGTCGCGCTGTTCGCGGTCCCCGGCGCCTTCACGCCGACCTGCTCGGCACGGCACCTGCCCTCCTACGTTGAGAAAGCTGCCGACCTGAAGGGGAAGGGCGTCGACGAAATCGCCTGCATTTCGGTCAACGATCCCTTCGTCATGTCCGCCTGGGGCGAACGCGATGGATTGCAGGACATCACCATGATTGCGGACGGCAACGGCCAGTTCGCCGAGGCCGTCGGCCTGGCCATGGACGGCAGCAAGTTCGGCATGGGCCAGCGCAGCCAGCGCTATTCAATGCTCGTCAACGACGGCGTGGTCGAACAGCTTAATGTCGAGGCTCCGGGGGAGTATAAAGCGTCCAGCGCGGAGACCCTGCTCGAGCAGATCTAACCTGTTCCGGCGTCCATCGCTCGTCTGTCTCTCCTCGCCGCTGCGTCGAAACATGCGTGGGTGCAGCGCGTTGAAACAACAACGAAACCAGCAGGAGAGCAGATATGGCCCGTGGTGGCACAAGCAATCGTGGCGGCAACAATCGGAGCCGCAGCCGCAACAACAATCCGGAAGGCCGCAACCAGTATAGCGGCGGCATTCTCGACACGGCCAAGGACCGTCCGTTCACGGCCGCGGCGACGGCTGCTGCAGCGGTCGGCGCAGGCGTGTTCCTGTGGTCCAAGCGCAACCAGATCAGCGAGCAGCTGAGCAATCTCAGCACGCAGATCAGCGACTGGCGCGACAGCATGTCGAGCGAGGACAGCGAGTTCGAACTTGCCGACGCTGAGGGCAACTCCTCTTCGTCGGCACTTGGCAGCACCTCTTCGCGGACTTCGCGCTCGACTGGTTCGCGCCCGACGACGGCCCGTAGCCGCACGACGACCTCGAACGAAACCGGCGGCGGGATCTAGCTCAGCTTCCAGCCAACGATGAAGGGGCGCCCTTGCGGCGCCCCTTTTTTATGTCACCAGCCGCACTGCTTTCCGCGGTTTTGCTCCTGCAGCCAGGCCTGAAGCGGCGCGAAATATTCCAGCATCGGACGGCCCGACATCTCGCGCGAACCGGTAAAGGCCTGAAGCGCGTCCGGCCACGGCTTCGACGCGCCCATAGCGAGCATCGCGTTCAGTCGCTGCCCGACTTCCTTGTTGCCGTAGAAGCTGCAGCGGTGAAGCGGACCCTTCCAGCCCGACATGTCGCAGGCCGCCTTGTAGAACTGGAACTGCAGAAGCCGCGCCAGGAAGTAGCGGGCGTAGGGCACGTTCGCGGGGATGTGATATTTTGCGCCGGGGTCGAAGTCGGCCTCGGTACGCTGAACCGGCGGCGTGATCCCCTGATATTGCAGTCGAAGCGCGTTCCAGCCCTGCTCATAACCGCTCTGCGGGATCGAGCCGTCGAACACGCCCCAGCGCCACTTGTCGACCATCAGTCCGAACGGGAGGAAGGCGACCTTGTCCATCGCCTGGCGTAGCAGAAGCCCGATGTCCTTGTCGGCCGACGGCACCTTGGTCCGGTCGAGAAGCCCGATCTGCACCAGATATTCCGGCGTCACCGACAGTGCGATGAAGTCGCCAATGGCCTCATGAAAGCCGTCATTGGCCCCGTTGAGATAGAGGTACGGCTGCTGGTTGTAGGCGCGCTGGTAGTAATTGTGGCCAAGCTCGTGGTGGATGGTCACAAAGTCGTCGGCGTTGACCTTGGTGCACATCTTGATGCGCAGGTCGTCCTTGTTGTCGAGGTCCCAGGCCGACGCGTGGCAGATCACCTCACGGCCTTCCGGACGAACGATCTGCGAGCGCTGCCAGAATGTCTCCGGAAGGGGCGCCAGGCCGATCGACGTGTAGAAGCGCTCGCCGGCGCGAACCATCTGCGTAGGTGTGTACTTCTTCTTCACCAGCAAGTCGGTGAGGTCGTAGCCGACATCGCCGGCACCCTTCGGCGCCACGACGTCGTAGATATTGCCCCACTCCTGCGCCCACAAATTGCCGAGAAGGTCCGACCGGATCGGTCCGCTCGCAGGCTGGACGGCATTGCCGTACTTCTGGTTGAGCTTGGCGCGCGTGTAGCAGTGAAGCTGGTCGTAAAGCGGCTTCACCTCGTTCCACAGGCGGTCGTACATCGCCGCGAATTCTTCAGGCGACATGTCATAACCGGCACGCCACATCGCGCCGGTGTCGGCAAAGCCGAGCTCCTTCGCACCCTGGTTGGCGATACCGACCAGCCGCACGTAATCGGGGCGCATCGGCCGCCCGACATTGTTGTTCCAGCTGGTCCAGACCTCCTGGAGCTTCTTGGGATCGCGAAGCGTGCCCATTTCCTCTTCGGCAACGTCACCGGTGATGACCTTGCCGTTCAGCGTCGCCCGGCCCTTGCCGTAAGTCGACTGAAGCTTGGCTTTCAGATCGGCGAGCTGCTTGTTGAGGGCCGGATCCGCCGGCGACGCCAGGCCGGAGGCGTTCGGGATGCCCGTGCGCAGAAGATAGAGCTTGCGGCTCGTGTCCGGAGACAGTCCCGACGTATTCTGGAACCTGGCCGCTTCGGTCGCATAGCGGACGAGCATTGCAGTGAACTCGCTGTCGAGCTTCGCCGCGACCGCATCCGTGTCATCGGTGATGTAGGTCTGGTTGACCCAGGCGGCCCGCTGGTTCGCGACATTGAGGTCGCCAAGATCGCGCTCCGCCTGTGCAACCAGCGCATCGGCTGCGGCGGCGTCCGGGACCGGTCCGGTGTTCACCGCCGGAGGTGGCGGAACGGGATCGACTGCTGCGACGGCGACTGGTTGCGACGCATTGGCTGCACAACCCGCAAGCGCCAGAGCGGCAAGCGACACGGTGGCTGCAAGTTTCATGACGACCTCATCCCCTCAGATGTTGTCAGGGATGCCTGAAACTTCGCCGCAACAGCGTCAAGCGCTGACGAGGAACCGCGCTATGGCATCGCCGAGTTCAGGCTTCGTCACGGAGCTCATGTGAGTGCCCGGAATCTCCTCGAACCGCGCATTCGGGAGCGCCCGGGCAAGATCCGCGCCCGAGCCGTTGTCGTGATCTTCCGCACCGCAGATGACCAATGTCGGCATGGTGAAGGAGGCCAGGACGGCCGACGGATCGGCATGATCGTCCATGCTCTGCAGAAGCAATCGCGCTGCCTCGCGATCGACCTTCATCGTCCGCATGAACTGGATCGCAAGCCAGTGCGGATCGCCGCGCGGAGCGGTGTCGAACATGTCGATCGCCTCGGTGAAGAACTTGCATCGACGCTGCCAGTTGGTGAGCACATCCAGGCCGGTCCCTGAAAGGACCGCGCGGCGCGGACGCAATCCTCCGCCAACCGCATCCAATGTCACTCGAGAACCAAGCGAAAAGCCGCACAGATCGAAATCGGTCACGCCAAGCTCGGCGATCAGCTCCTGAACGTCGCGGACGAGAACGTGCTTCGGATAGCTCGCTGGGTCGTGTGGAGCAGCGCTTGCTCCGTGGGCACGCTGGTCGGTCATGATGACCTGAAAACCTTCCCGCGCGATCCGCTCGGCATGACCGAACTTGATCCAGTTCATCTGCGCATCGGAGAACAGGCCGTGGAGAAGGATGACCGACCTGCCTTCGCCCAGCGAGTAATAGGCCAGCCGTGCGCCGTCCGACGCGGTCCAGTAATGCAATTGCGCTTCAGTCATTACGGCTCAACGTAGGAGCGGCTCTGGGCGCTCCACAAGGCTGATTTGCTATGTTACCGCTGCGGCCCTGCCGTCGAGGGGAGCGTCCGCACCATGTTTAATCCGTCCATGAAGATTGCCATCCGCACGTCCGTCGTTGCTGGCCTGCTCGCGACTGCGGCAACCGCGCTTGGACAGGCTGTCCCGATCCTGCAGCCGGGAGCGCCCGGGCAGGCAACGCGGCCGATCTCGGCGGCAGACGCGTCGCGCATCGCCGACACGCAATACACGTCCGACGACGTCCGCTTCATGCAGCAGATGATCGTGCACCATCAGCAAGCCGTGGAAATGGCGGCCTTGGTGAAGGACCGCACGAACCGGCAGGCGATCATCGACGTCGCGCGGCGCATCGACGCGAGCCAGGCCGACGAGATGTCCTTCATGCGCAACTGGCTCCGCGAGCGCGGCCAACCCGCGGCCGATCCGCACGCTGCACACATGATGCATGGCTCCATG
>JAEVYW010000021.1 GCA_023392555.1 Pseudomonadota bacterium
TCGTGCAGGAGCCGGAGGTCGGAACGATCTACACCGGCAAGGTCGCGAGCCTCGTCGACTTCGGCGCCTTCGTCACCTTCATGCCCGGCAAGGACGGGCTGGTGCACGTCTCGGAGATCAAGAACGAGCGGGTCGAAAACGTCCGCGACGTCCTCTCCGAAGGCCAGGAAGTGAAGGTCAAGCTGCTCGAGGTCGACCAGCGCGGCAAGGTCCGCCTGTCGATGCGCCTCGTCGACCAGGAAACCGGCGAAGAGCTTCCGGACACCCGCCCGCCGCGCGAACCGCGTGAAGGCGGCGACCGTGGCCCGCGTGGTGACCGTGGCGACCGCGGCGATCGTGGCCGTGGCGGCCGTGACCGTGGTCCGCGCCGTGACGGCGACCGTGACCGCGGCCCGCGTCGTGATCGCGACGACCGGGGTCCGCGTGGTGATCGGGGCGAAGGCCGCGGTGATCGCCGCCCACGTCGTGAAGGCGGCGAGAACGAAGGCCCGGCGCCCGAGTTCGCTCCGGCATTCCTGACGGGTGGCAAAGACGAGGACTAAGACTCCCCGTCAGCACCGCTGAGAACGAGAAGGCCTCGCGAGAAATCGCGGGGCCTTTTTGTTAACCAAAGACAAGTTGGCGGCGTCCTCCGTTGGTGAGAAACGTCGCGCGCGCTGAATGCGCGTGACCTGTGTCGCGAATTTGGCCCCGCGCATCCTCGCCAGAGGAAAGGGGGCTCTTATGCTCAATCGCAAATTGCACTCGGCCCTGATGACGGCCGTGGGCGTCGCTTCGCTCTTCGCAGTCGGCTCGCCCGCTGCGGCCGCCCCGACCAAGCACGGCGGAAGTGCCAGCATCAGCGTCTACGCCAGCGGCTTCAACAATCCGCGCCAGCTCAAATTCGGGCCGGACGGAAACCTCTACGTTGCGGAAGCCGGACCGGGCGGTACCGGATCGACAGCCGGGCAATGCGACCAGGTCGTCTTCCCCGTCGGCCCCTACAAAGGCAGCTCGACCGGCGGCAGGATCTCAAAAGTCGTCGGCGGCGTCAGGATGACGGTGACCGACCAGCTTCCGACGAGCTCGGCCAATGAGATCATCGGCGGCGATGTCGAAGGCGTTGCGGACATCGATTGGATCGGCGGCACCCTCTACGCCCTCGTGGCAGGCGGCGGCTGCTCTCATGGCGTCTCCAACAAACCCAACGGGATCTACCGGGTCGGCAGCAACGGCTCCGTCACCTTGGTTCGGGACCTCGGAGCCTACCAACGCGCCCATCCGGTCGCCCACCATGAGCCCGGCGACTTCGAGCCTGACGGCACCTGGTACAGCATGACCGCCGCCCGCGGCGCGCTTTATGCGGTCGAGCCCAACCATGGCGAGATCGACAAGATCACGCCCGACGGCCGAGTGACGCGCGTCGCCGACATCAGCGCCAGCCAGGGTCACATCGTCCCGACGGCAATTGCCCAGCACGGCGTGTTCTACGTCGGCAACCTCAACACCTTCCCGATCCAGACCGGATCATCGAAGATCCTGAAGGTCACGCCATCGGGCCAGGTCGAGCCGGTCGTCTGGGATCTCACCAGCGTGCTGGGCGTCGCCTTCGACAAGCGCGCCAGGATGTACGTGTTGGAGATGACCGTCGGAGCACCGTTTCCAACACCCGGGATGGGGCAGATCACGAGAGTAACCGGCTTCGGCAAGAAGGAAGTCATCGCCGACGGGCTGGATCTTCCGACGGGCCTGACCATCGGTCCCGACGGCGCGCTCTACGTGTCGACCAAGGGACTGGGCTATCCGGCTTCGCTGCCGGAGGGGCCCGGTCAGGTGCTGCGCCTCGCAGTCTCTGACTGACGCCCTTCAATCAACGGAGCAACGAAAGGCCTCGCGAGAAATCGCGGGGCCTTTTCGGCACGCAAACAGCCGTTGGCACCGTGACCGGCAACAGGCGTTACACGCCGCGAACCGCGTTCGAGGTGTCGCATGATGATGGTCGGTACGGAGCTTCGTGCGAGCTCCATTCACGGCATTGGGGTGTTCCTGACCGAGCCCGTGCGCGCCGGGCAGTTGATCTGGCGCTTCGACAGCCGCATCGACCGCGTTTTCGCCGATCACGAGATGCGCGACCTGCCCGAGCAAGTGCAGGCCTTCCTGCGCACCTATTCCACGCTTCACGCCGACCTGAAGCTATGGGTGCTGTGCGGCGACAACGGGCGCCACTTCAATCATTCGGACCAGCCCAACACCCGCTCGCTTGGCATTGCGTTCGGCGACGACGTCGCGGCGGTCGACATGCCCGCCGGAACCGAGCTGACGAGCGACTATCGCACCATCTGCGACGCGATGCGGCTCGAAGGCATGGATTTCATCCAGCCCCAGTCGGTCAACGCCTGAAGCTGCCCGGCGACGAGCTTGTCGCCGATATCGAGGCGGTAGCGGCCGTTCGGGATGCGAACCAAGGAAGCCCGCTCGTAAGCCTTCCGCTGCGCCTCGATCACGGACTCGTCGGTCCCGGTGACGACGGCGGTCCAGCCGTAAAGGCCCGCGGTCACCAATCCCGATGACCCAAGGCCCACTTCCCCAAGGTGCAAATGCTCCGCCTCCACGCCGCTTGCGAGCACCGGCAAGCCGACCGGCGCATCGACCTCCTTGCGTGAATAGGGAAACGGCGGCGTGCTGAGCACGATGGCCACCGAGAAGCCGCTGCGGGCTGGAAACGCCTCCGCACCATGCAGCATTGACCGGAACAGCTCGCCCCAGCCGATCGCCTGAAGCGGCTCCAGCACCGCGAAGCCGGGGTATCCGAAGCGGCAGGTGAACTCGAGTGGCCACACCCCCTCTTCGTTGATGATCGTGTTGAGATTGACCCAGCCAACATGCCCCGCGTCGCGCAGCGTTGGCTCGAGCGGCGCAAGGCTCGCCTCGAACAGGGCGTCCGATCCATCGAACGTCGCGACCGACCCCATCTCGCCGGTGAGCTCGCCCATGTCGCCCGCGAAGAAGCGCTTGTGCTCCCAGTCCATGCAGGCCGGCCGGAGGAAGCGCTCGCCGTTGAAGTAAGCGCCGACACCGGTCTCGACGCCCTCGACATGATCCATCAGGATGAACCTGCCCGATCGCGAACCCGCCTCGAGCATTGCGATCACGTCGGACCCGTCCGGAAACGTCCCGACGAAGGTGTCGCCGGCGGACGCGCTGGTCTTCAGCACGCATCGGCGCGGGCGCTGGCCGAGGTCGGCAATCGCCGCCTCGACGGTTTCGAATTCGGCCGTCGGCGCGACCCTCATTCCCAGCTGCGCGAGAAGCGATTGCGCATAGCCGCGGTCCTCTTCGAGCCGGTCGCCAAGCCCGCTTCCGCCGATGACGTTGAACCCGTCGGCGCGAAGCTCGTCCTGCAGCTCGCCGAACCCCACCGCCTCGAACAGGATCAGGCCGTCGCCGCCGGCATCCCGCACCCAATCGAGTTCGGCGCGCCAATCGGCGGTGCGCGGTACGATCCCGGCCATGGTCCCGTTCGCCAGCGGCTCACTGACCGACACTCGAACTTCATGCCCTTCAACAATGAGGCGCATGTAGAGCGAGCCAAGATCGCAGGTTTCAGTGACGCCCAGTATCCGCATCGCCGCAGCTCAACGCGCGGAATTGCAGGTCGGCAGCCAATGCAGCGAAGCGCTATATCAGAATCCTAATGTCCGCTTTCGACCCATTGCGGACATTCAGGACTCCTGCTTTCCTAGGTGCCCGGGAGGGAGCATTCATGCCGATCCATGAGCGAGCTGGTGCGCAAGCGAGTACCGCGCGGGTCGCTATCGGCTTCGCGCTGTTGTTCGTCGTCTATCAAGCAGCCGAAGGGCTGCAAACGGTAGTCGCGCCAGTCAGTCCGGTCGGTCCGGCCCTAATGGTCCTCGCGCTGCTGCTCGCTTGGCCCGTCGGTCGCTTCCTCGGCTGGCGGGGCTACGACGCCTATGGGTTGGACCTCAAGCCCCGCTCACTGGCTCTTCTGATTGCGGGCATGATCGTCGCTGCACTGGCATTCTTGGCCTCGCGATCTCTCGGAATTGGAATGGGGATTTATGGCCCGGCAAGTGGCGCAGCTTCTGTTTCGATCGGAATGATCGCTTTCGCGCTGGTGTCCACCTTCATCCCATCTGTGGCCGAGGACATACTAACGCGCGGCTTCTTGCTGCGGACCTTGCCCGTGCGGCTGACCGCGGTCTCCTACGTGGTGCTTAGCGCGCTTCTCTACACCGCCAATCACGTCTGGCGCTTCGATTGGGGCATCAGCGAGCAAGTGCGCCTATTCTGTCTAGGGTTGGCCTATGGCGCGGCGGCCTGGCGCTGGCGCAACTTGTGGGGCGCTGTGGCGCTGCACTGGGGATGGAACCTGACCAATGTCATGTTTGATCAGGTGATGCCGATGGAGAACCTTTCGACGGATAATGCCCGCTACCTTTCGGCCGGTGTGAATCTCGCAATGCTTGCCATTGTCGTTCTATTGCCGATCCCGTCGCGGCGGATCGTGACTAGGCATGAGAATTGCGATGCCGATCCCGCAGGTAAACACCAATGAGCCAGCGTCTGCTTTCGACCCATTGCGGACGCTGGAGGATGCCGACAGAGTTACGAAAAATACGATAAGAAAGACGCTAATGACCGATAAAGAACGCGAGCGGTGGGGCAGTCCAATACGGAAAAGGCTCTATTATTCCGCTGTCCTGGCGATGTTAGCAGTCGCAGCGTTTACGTTGGTCCGCTCAATCGGGTGACGGCAAGCATGTCAGGTTTCCACCCATTGCGGACATTAGCCGAGTGTCCGCTTTGGCCCCCGGTGCGGACGCTTGCCGGTTGAGCGGTCGCCTCGCCTGACAATCTCGAAACCCGCTTCATCAAGCGAGTTCAGGACAGTCAGCGCCACCTCTTCCTCGGTTGAGGGAAGTCCGCACGCGTTGCTTACGACACTTGCGCCGACAACCTCGAAATGCCCGGCGGCGGGGGAGGGCGCCGCGACTGGGCAGGATGCCTCTCAAGGTCCTCGAGATATCTGTGCATGAACTCGGCTGCCGTGAGCCAAGCCAACCATCATCTCTGCCAATGTCGCGCGGACTGATTTAGGTCACCTCTAGCGGATCGGCAGTTCGTGCTGTCCTACAGTACCCGGCTTGTGGAACAGTGCGCCGGGCTCTTTGCTATCGTCGATCTCGTTGCGTCACACTCGCTGCTTCTTGCCCAGCTAAAGGTCACACGAATGGCGCTGCTGTCCGTGACCTTTGTGACTTTATGACCTTACAGCACTCCGTAGGTCCAACCTTCCGACCGCGCGATTTCCGGCGTCAGGCCCACAGGAGCGAAGGATTCGGGCACATTTTGCGCCAGATTGCGCATTCCCGCCGCGGTTACGAGCGCATCGGTCTGGTGATCGTTCGGCTCGAAGCGCAGCCGAACCGGCTTGCTTCCGAGGCCGCTGAGCGCCTTGTTGAGCTCAGTGCGAGTACGAAGCTTGGTGCCGCTCATACCGGCGCGGCGAAGGTAGATGCGGGTGTAGATTTCGCACACCGCGCTGCCGCCGTCCGGTAGCGGGTCCATCGGGAAAATCGCGACCTTGCCGTTGATCCGGTGAAGCAGACGCATTCCCGAAAAGCTCGCCTTCGCCACCTGCGCCGCGCCGATTGCGTCATAGGCGCTCGCCGTCTTGCGGCCGCCCTGCGCATTCAGCCGAGCATCGCACTGGCGGAAGCGGACGAAGTCGGCCTTCACCCCGTCTGCGATGCCGAAATAGAAATGCCGCCGATGCGCGATCTCGAGGAAGCTCGCCGCGCCAAGATCCTCGTCGTCGCACTTGGCATCGACATAGGCCCAGAACTCGCGGGCCGTGCGCGGCACGTCCGGCTCGCCGATGAGATACTCGCCCTTTTCGACGATCGGCGGAGCGAAGCTGAAGTCGAAGCCGAACAAGGTGCGTTCCTCGGCCGCGCGCTTCAGCAGCCAGTGGAGGACCTCCTCTCGCGACCAGACGTGATCCGGCCGCACCAGCCGCGGCGGGTCGTCACCGCGTGCTTCAGCAATCGCGATGCCCTTGTGCCGCCGCCCCTTCGCGCCAGACCAGTCGATCGCGACGAAGCAGTCGAACTCAGGGACGCTCGCCAAATTCCCTCTGCTGAGCCTTGCTGAGCCGGTCCCACCAGGCGCGGCGGATGACCGTCTCGATCCGCTCGCGTTCGGCGCTTCCGTAGCGGACGAGAACCGCGGGCCAGCCGCTGAAGTGAGCGCTGTCCCAGAAGGTGTTCGGGTCGGTCTCGATCAGGAATTGCTTTTCGTCGAGCGAGGCCGCGATGGCGAAGCTCTCCGGCTCCCGCGTCGGATAGACGATCGGCTTGCTTCGGATGCGGACTGTGGGCCGGCCATAGCTGGTCGACTCCTCCGCTCCGGGAAGCGCCATGGCGAAGGCCTTGACGCTGTCCCAGCTGTCGAAGGTCGAGGCCTGGCTCACACCAGCGGCGGCTGGCATTTGTCCTCAGGCGCCGGATCGGCCGGGCGGCGAAGCCGCGGCGGAGGCGGGGGAGCGGGCGGCGAATGGCCGTCGGCCCAGCGCTCGAGAACCCGGGCGGCAGCGTCCCGCCCGCCGAGCCCGAACGCGATCGCGCAGGCCACCGCGGCCGACCCGAGGATCAGGCCGAACGCCATCATCACGATCTGGTCGGCAAGGCCCATGAAGGTCAGTCCGATCGCGGTGAACAAGGCGATGATCGCATACTTCACGATCGTCTGGGCATAGCCCGCCTCGCCCGTCGAGCTTCCGACCAAAGCCGCGAGGATGCGCGCCAGGAACAGGCCGACGACGATGATGACGGTGCCGAAGATGACCTTCCCGCCGAGCGCCGTGATCTGGAACAGCAGTGCCGCCGTGGCCTCTCCACCAACGCGGTGAGCGGCTTCCATCAGCCCCACGATGATGACCGCGGTCATCGCGATCGTGCCGATGATCCGCGACGGATTGGCCGACGCCGGCATCACGCCAAGCGCGCGAACGCTATTGTCGAAGCCGAGGCTCGGAAGGACCGTCTCGATCAGGGTCTTCACC
>JAEVYW010000036.1 GCA_023392555.1 Pseudomonadota bacterium
GAGCTACATCTTCCGCCTTCAATCCACGGAATGGCCAGCAGGCGGAAAGGTCACGGCTTACCAGGTCGCCCGCCTCCTGAAGCGGCAGCTTGCGGAGCGCAGCAAGAACGAGATCAAGGACACGTTCGGCGTCATCAGCGAAATCGTTCCGATGACCGATCGAGTGCTCGAGATCCGGCTCGATGCGCCGCGACCGAACCTTCTCCAGCTGCTCGCCCAGCCGGAAATGGGGATTGCTCGAGAGGGCCAAGGCACGGGTCCTTTCGATATCGCGGCCGACAGCAAGCTTCCGGTACTGACACTGACGCGCTCGGTGACCAGCTCGGACGGCGAAGATACGCGCAAGGAGGATGTCGATCTCGCCACGGCGACGGCGCCCGCAGCGATCGGCGCGTTTCTTCAGGACAAGACCGACGTCGTTCTCGGCGGCACCTACGCCGACTTGCCTCTGGTTCCTCGCGACAAGCTTGCGCGCAGCGCGCTGCGGTTCGATCCGGCAGGCGGACTGTTCGGCCTCCTCCCGCTGCGAAAGGACGGGCCCGCTGCTAATCTGGAGCTTCGCCGCCTGCTGAGCCAGGCCATCGACCGTCAGGCGCTGATCGACGCGCTGGACGTGCCCGGCCTGTTGCCACGGGCGACGGTCCTTGAGCCGGGCCTCGACGGCGTCGCGTCTCCTGCCGCGCCGGACTGGATGGCGACACCGTTGGACCAGCGCCGACCGCAGCTCGCGGGCGCGCTGGCGAGCCAGTTTGGCGCCGTCGAACGGCCGACGATCCGCATCGCCCTTCCCGAAAGTCGCGGAGCTGCGCTGATCCTTCGGCGGATCGCTACCGACTGGGGCGCGCTGGGCCTGAAGGTAGAGGCGGCGAGCAAGGGAACTCCCGCTGACTTTGCGTTGACCGATGCGGTGGCGCCGTCAACGTCGCCGGCCTGGTATGTCCGTCAATTTCGGTGCGGCGTCGCGCCCATCTGCGATCCGGAAGCGGATACTGCGATGGACGTCGCCCGCACGTCGCTGATCCCGGCCGAGCGCGGCGGACAGATTGCGCTGGCCGCCGCGATCATCGACCGCCAACAACTATTTCTGCCGATTGCGGCTCCGATCCGCTGGTCGCTCGTTTCGGACCGCGTGCCTGGATTTGCGACAAACCGCTTCGCGCGCCACGCGCTGACCGGCCTGACCGTCAGGCTCAATCGCGAGCGCGCCGAATGACCGACGACCGATCGCGGGTGCCGCGCCTCGCCACGGACCCCGCGTCGGTCCGTAAACGCGTCGAGGCGCTTGAGAAGATCATGGAGCGCATGATCGTCATTCCCGGCATCAATCGCGGTGTCGGGCTCGACGTGATCCTCGACCTCGTTCCATTCGCCGGAAGCACCGCCGGCGCGGTCCTCGGCGCCTACATGGCCTGGGAAGCGCGCAATCTCGGCATGCCGAAGAGCGCAATGACGCGCATGGCCGGCAACGTCGGCGTCGACTGGCTGCTCGGCCTGATGCCGTGGGTCGGCGCAGTACCCGACTTCTTCTTCCGGTCGAACACGCGCAACCTGCGCATCATCAAGCGGCATCTCGACCGGCACCATCCCGCGAGCGCCACCGTCGAAGGGTCAGTCACGCCCCGCTAGGGAACGCGGCGGCCGTCGATATTACCGGCGGGCGAGTAGCGGCACACCAGCACGTCATTTCCCCGTCCCGTCGCGACCGCGCAGCCAATCCGCGTGGTCGTCGGCCAGAGCATTTGCGAATAATGACCGACCGACGCCCAATTCCCGTTCCTTGCGACGTTCGGGAAAACACCTGGTCGGAAGTAGCGGCGTTCGTCCGCCCAGGTTCCGACCATCTGCTCCGCGGAGAAATAGCCGCGTGAGCCGAGCCAGAGGTTCTCACCCTGCCCCGGCCGGGCCTTTCGGTTGGAATGCTGGAGACGACCGGTGGGCGCTAGACTGCGCGCATATTGGGCCGCAGCCGCGGCCAACGTCGGATCCCATCGCAGGGGCGGCATCCGCCACGCAGCACGCTCCAGATTGTGCGCTGAAAGAAGCCGCTGCGGCAGATTGGCTTGAGAGATCTGCGGAGGAGCGACGCGCCAGTAAACGGGTCGAGCGCCGCATTGAACGCTCGACACCAGTGCGGCCAAAGCCAAAAGAAGAGACCCCCGCCCCATCCGACGGACAGACAGCCGCGCAACTGCCGAACGAACAAGACAGCAGTGAGCCCGTTATCGCCGAACCGAGTCCCAGCGGCGTTCAGCCGTGCGACCTCGCGCGGGATTATCTGCGGTTAACCGTCCATTCGTGATCGTACTCGACCTCGTCCGCGAATGGACGTCCGAACCGGTCCATGCTCGGCCGAAAACGGAAGCGCTGCTCGATCAAGCGACACGTCAATTGGTCGAGGTCGGGTATGCCGCTGGATCGCCTGATCCGGCAGCGGCTGGCTCGTCCGTTCACTTCGACGGTGAAAATCACGCCGACCAGCCCGCCGATCCCGGCATTTCCGAGACGCCTGGGATAATCGGACGGGAAGATATCGCCGCCGATCTGTTCAAGCTCCGTACCGCCGCCGTCACCGCCTCCGCCGGATCCATTGCCGAACCCGCCGGTTCCTCCGCCGGAGCCGCTGCCTACAGCTGGGCCGGTGCCTGTTCCCCCGCCGGGGGCGGGGGCTGGGGCGGCACGGATCGGAACGATCGCGACCACTGCCGGACTTTCGCTGGCACGCGCGGTACCCGGCGAGCCCCCCAAGGGCGCAGGAGCCGCCTTCGGAG
>JAEVYW010000046.1 GCA_023392555.1 Pseudomonadota bacterium
GTCCACGGCTGGTCGACGATGAGCGCTAGCGGCAGCATCATCACGGCGCCCGCGGTCAGCTGACCGGTCGTAACCGACATTGGCGACAGGCCCATCTTCTTGAAACGGCGGGCCCAGACAGCGGCAAGCGCATAGCTCAGCGAGGCTGTGATGCAGGCAAGCTGCGCCAGTCCGTCAGTGCCGATGTTGGCGAGCAAGGCCGGGCCGATCATCGTCGCGACGCCGCCGAAGCCGAGCAGCACGCCCGCGATCTTGCGGGCCGTGAAGCGCTCGTCCTGCGTAAAAACGTGCGCAACGACCACGCCCCAGATCGGCGTGGTCGCATTGAGGATCGAGGCAAGGCCGCTCGCGATATGCGTCTGGCCCCAGCCGAAGAGCGTGAACGGCAGTGCATTGTTGAGGAGCGCGAGGAGCAGGATCGACCCCCACACCTCGCGCGGCAGACCCAGCTTGCCGCCGCTGATCTTGAGCGCCACCCACATGCCGGCGGCTGCGATGGTCAGGCGAAGCCCGACGTAGGTGAGCGGGTGAACGTGCTTCACGGCGACGCCGATGAACATGAACGCGCCACCCCAGATGACGGCGAGAATGAGCAGGATCGCCCAGTCGGAGCGGTTCATTGTCGTGCGGATCATCGGGACGGAATGGCCGGTTGGAACCGGCGATGCGTCCCGCTGCTTGCGCCCAAAGGGATCGTCGCGTGCCATCAGTTGAATCTGATGCACGTAGCGTGCCGCCGCCAACAAAAGGGCGGCCGTTAGCGATAAGCTTGGCTTATCAGTCCCGCAGCAACTCGTTGATGCTGGTCTTCGACCGCGTGCGCTCGTCGACCCGCTTGACGATCACCGCGCAGGCCAGCGACGGACCGCCGTCCTTGCCCGGCAGGCTGCCCGGAACGACGACCGAATAAGCCGGGACGCGACCGTAGAAGACCTCGCCCGAGGCCCGGTCGACGATCTTGGTCGAGGCGCCGAGGAATACGCCCATCGACAAAACGGCGCCCTGCTCGACGATCACGCCCTCGGCGACTTCGGAGCGGGCGCCGATGAAGCAATCGTCCTCGATGATCACCGGGCCGGCCTGAAGCGGCTCGAGCACGCCGCCAATGCCGGCACCGCCCGAGATGTGCACGTTCTTCCCGATCTGGGCGCAGCTTCCGACCGTGGCCCAGGTATCGACCATAGTTCCCTCGCCGACGCGCGCGCCGATGTTGACGAAGCTCGGCATCAGCACTGCACCCGGCGCAACGAAGGCACCGCGGCGGACGATGGCCCCGGGAACTGCTCGGAATCCTGTGGCCTGAAAATCCTTCTCGCCCCAGCCGGCGAACTTGGACGGGACCTTGTCCCACCAGTGCGCTCCGCCGGGGGCGCCCTCGATCAGTTCCATCGCGTTCAGGCGGAAGGACAGCAGCACTGCCTTCTTCAGCCATTGATGGACTTGCCATTCGCCATCGACCTTCTCGGCAATGCGCGCCTCGCCGCAGTCGAGCGCTGCAAGCGCCCGGTCGACCGCCTGCCGAACCTCACCCTTGGTGTCGGGACCGATTGAATCGCGCTGCTCCCAGGCGGCGTCGATCGTCGCTTCGAGATTGTCGCTCATTCATTGTCCTCCAGGATGCTTTCGAGCCACTCGCTCACATCGGTGATGCGATGGTCGACGATGGCCTCTTCAAAACCGTGGTTGCCGCGCTCCGAGCCATTGTCCACCCAGACGGTAGTCATCCCGAGCGACTTTGCCGGCGCGAGGTTGCGGACCATGTCCTCGACCATCACCGCACGCGTCGGCTCGATCTCGAACTGGTCGAGCAGCTTGCGATAGCCGTGAAGCTCCGGCTTCGGTGTCAAATCGGCGGCAAAGATGTCGTGCAAGTGATCGACCGTTGCGGCGATACCGAGGCGGTCGAGCACCTTCCAGGCGTAACCGGCATTGCTGTTGGTATGGATGAACTTGCGGCCAGGCAGCTTCGCCAGCGAAGCGACGAGGCGGTCGTCGCGGACCAGCCGGTCGAGCGGGATGTCGTGAACGTCGCCCATGAAATGGTGCGGATCGACGTCGTGATCCTTCATCAGCCCGGCCAGCGTAGTTCCTGAACCGTGGAAATGCATCTTCTGGACGCGCCGCGCCTCGACCGGATCGACGTCGAGAAGGCGCTGGATGTAGGCCGTCATGCGCTCGTCGATCAGCTCGAACAGCTTGCTGCCCGCGGGGTAAAGGCAGTTGTCGAGGTCGAAGATCCAGTCGCGGACGTGGGCGAATTCGGAGGCAACGGTGACGGGCATCGGCGCCCGCCTAGCCGCTTTTAAGCTCCGCCTCTAGCGGCCCGACGTGCGCTGATATTCGACGACGGTCAGAGGAACTTCGCAGCCGTCGATGGTGCGGTAGACGGCCTTGTAGCCAGTCGCGGGGGGAAGCTCGTTCAGCTTCCTTGGCCGGACGGGGTCGGCGCGGTTGAAGGGGCTCGCCTGATGCACGGATGTCGTGCGGCACTCTGCCTTGGGCGTTGCTTTAGCGGTCGCGGGGGACGCGGGCGGAGCCACTGCCGATGCAGGCACGATCATCGCCGCTGCTGCCACGAGGAGGATACGCATCACCCATCTCCCTTCGCGGCCGCTTATAGCAGCGCGCGGCTAGACGGTGAAGCTTTCGCCGCAGCCGCAGGCGCCCTTGGCGTT
>JAEVYW010000222.1 GCA_023392555.1 Pseudomonadota bacterium
GTGCAGGACATCCCCAACGTCACGGTGCGCACAGGCGGCGGGGCTCCCAAGGTTGTCGACGACATCCTGATCACCGCCGAGCTTGGCGCGATTGATGGCCTCTACGGCATCCTCGGCCAGGCCGGCCCGACTTCGGTCCGCACAGGCAGCTCGCTTCCCGCGACGGCGCAGATGCAGTTCGACATCGCCGACGTGAACGACATGGGCGTCGCCGTCTTCTCCGAAGTCGTGCTCCACGAAATGGCGCACAGCCTCGGCTTCGGATCGATCTGGGATCGCCTCGGCCTGGTTTCGAACGGCCAGTTCATGGGCACCAACGCCAACAACGAATATCACGCACTGGGTGGCACCGGCTTCATCCCCGTTGAGCAGGACGGCGGCTCGGGCACCGCCGGCTCGCACTGGGACGAAGAGACGTTCGGCAACGAGTTGATGACCGGCTACATCAACGACGGCGAAAATTATTTCACCGCGATGAGCGCCGCGTCCTTCAGGGACATGGGCTACGGAATCACCAACAATTACACGGCCTGGGCCGACCCCGGCTACGACTTGTTCGCCTAGAACTGTCGCCCGCCCTTGGCCTCGGCTAAGGGCGGGCGATGACTGACTTTTCAGAGCTTTTGGTTGCGGACCGCGGGCAGAAGGCCACGCCGGTCCACCTCGTCGACAAGAAGACGTTTGAGGGGTGGGCCAAATCGCGTCCTGCCGAGGATCGCGCCCTGCTGGCGGCGCATCGCTTCGACGGGAAGAGCGGCCTGGTCATCCTCCCGCGTGGCAACACGATCGAGGTTGTCAGTGCTGTCGCCGACTCAACCAAGCTCTCGCCCTGGTGCCTGGCGCGCCCTTCGGAAACCCTGCCAGAGGGCACTTATCGGCTTTCCTCCGGCGACCTCGGCCCCGCAGCGCTCGGCTGGCTGCTGGCGCAGCATCGTTTCGACGGATATCGCAAGCCGGAAGAGAAGCCCCGCGGACCGCGCGTGCTCGTCACGGGCGAAGCAGCTCGGATCGAGCCCGCAATCCGCGAGGCTGAGGCGACCGCACTGGTCCGGGACCTCGTTAACACGCCCGCCGCTGACCTGGGGCCTGCCGAACTCGAACAAGCCGTCCGCGACGTCGCCTCGAGGGTCGGCGCCGAAGTCCGAGTAACTGCGGGCGACGAGCTCACCACAGGCTATCCGCTGATCGCCGCTGTCGGGGCTGCGGCCGTCCGCGAACGCGCCCCGCGCCTGATCGAGCTCGAATGGGGCAATCCAGCACACCCGCGCATCTCAGTGATCGGCAAGGGCGTCTGCTTCGACAGCGGCGGGCTCGACATCAAGCCCGCCTCGGGCATGCGCCTGATGAAGAAAGACATGGGCGGGGCAGCCCACGCGCTCGCCCTCGCCTCGCTGATCGCCGGGGAGCGCCTGCCGGTGCGGCTTCACCTGCTCATTCCCGCGGTCGAGAACGCAATCTCCGGCGCTGCCCTCCGCCCGGGCGACGTCGTCAAATCGCGCCAGGGCTTGTTCGTCGAGATCGACAATACCGACGCCGAAGGCCGTCTCGTCCTCGCCGACGCGTTGACGAAAGCCGCCGAGCACGAGCCCACGCTCATCGTCGACTTCGCGACGCTCACCGGCGCTGCCCGCGTCGCGCTCGGCCCCGACCTTCCCGCAATGTTCGCGAATGACGACGAGTTCGCAGATGGCCTGCTGAGCGCCGCCAAGGACGTCGCGGACCCGATCTGGCGGATGCCGCTTTGGGACGCCTATGACGAGATGCTGAAGAGCGACATCGCCGACATGGCGAACGCCGCTGGCTCTCCGATGGCCGGCGCAGTCGTCGCTGCAATGTTCCTCAAGCGGTTCGTGCCCGCCGGCACGCCCTGGGCCCATTTCGATACGTTCGCATGGCGCGACAAGGCTCAGGCAGGGCGCCCGAAAGGCGGCGAGGCGCTTGGCCTCAGAGCTGCATTTGCTGCCGTTTCGGGCCGCTTACGCACCTTTTAACCGCTGGTTCCCGCCAATTTTCCATCTTTGTTCTTTCTCGTTACTGCAACATTTCGGCTCCTTACCGGTTTAACCGTCACTCGCGCTGCCGACGGGAGATGGGTGCCGAAATGGGAGATGACTTGCTGGCTGGCTGGATGAGGGCGTTGATCGCCTATGTCCGTTCCGGTGAGCCCGATTTGACCAACCGGCAGATGGCGCTGCTGATGCTGGTCTATCTGACACCTGGCCCGCACACGGTCCGGGGCCTCGCCAAGGTGCTTGGGGTTTCAAAACCGGTTGTCACTCGTGCCTTGAATACACTGGGGGCGCTCGGTTATCTGCGCCGCGAACGAGATCAGGACGACCGCCGCAACGTGTTCGTCGTGAGGACAAGCAACGGGGCGGATTTCCTTGAAGGGTTCAAACGCAATCTCCGCGAAAGCGACCGCGTCGCCGCGCAGCACAGGCCCGTCATCGGACAGGCCCCGGCCTTCGCGCACCGCTGAGTCTTTCGCGCTCGCCGGAAAGTCCGCGCCGCCCGACCCGGCGGTAAACGCCTATCGCCCTGACCTCGCCGACGCCGCCCTGACCGGCCAGGTCATCGCCTCGCATTACGCAGACCCCGTTGATCGGGTGACGGCGACCGCGGCGACCCTGCGCCAGTATGCATCCGCCGACGGCGAAGCGATCCGCGAACTCAGGGCCGGAGAGCCATTTTGCATGCTCGACGACACGCTCGGCTGGGCGTGGGGCTATGCCGGTGAGGAACGCCGCGTCGGCTACGTCCGCAGCGAAGCGCTGACGACGATTTGATCGCTGGATCCCTGCCTGCGCAGGGATGACTCGCACGCGGTCACATTTCTCCGCGCTGGCGACGGATTGCGTACCATTTCTGCACGTTCGCCTGGTGCTGCTGCAGCGTCTCCGCGAACACATGCCCTCCCGTGCCGTCGGCAACGAAATAGAGCGCCTTCGTCGCTGCCGGATTGAGCACCGCCGCGATGCTTTCCTTGCCCGGATTGGCGATCGGCCCGATTGGAAGGCCAGGCTCGCGATAGGTGTTGTAGCCGGTGATCGCGTCGAGCTCCGACCTCTTGATGCGCCGGCCGAGCGGCTTGCCCTTGGTGATCGGGTAAATCACCGTCGGGTCGGCATCGAGCTTCATTCCGATCCTCAGCCGGTTGCAGTAAACCCCTGCAACCATTGGCCGTTCGGATGCCTTGCCCGTTTCCTTCTCGACGATCGAGGCGAGCACGACCGCCTCCTCTTTCGAGTTCACCGGGCACTTGTTCGTCCGCTTCGCCCAAAGCGTATTGAGCGTCTTGGCCATTGCCGTCTGCATGCGCAGCGTCACGTTCGCGCGCGTTTCCCCGCGCTCGAAGCTGTAGCTGTCGGGAAGAACGGACCCTTCCATGATCGCGGGCGTCGGGCCGCTCAGGAACTTGCTCGCCGCAAGCCGCTCCTCGACGATGACCGACGGCATGCCCTCGGTAACCGTGATCAGGCGCTGCACCGGCCGCCCGTGCTGCAGCAGGTCGAGGATCTCCGACCCGCCCATCCCTTTGGGAATTTCGAACTCGCCGGCCTGGATCGGGTCGCCCGACCCGAACAGCCGCGCCATATAGCGATAGGTCGTCGCCGAGCCCGGGATCGCACCGATCTTCTCAAGATCGGCAGCAACCGAGCCCACGCTCGAGCCTTCCTTGACCACCAATGTGTGCGGCCCCGCCTT
>JAEVYW010000223.1 GCA_023392555.1 Pseudomonadota bacterium
TCTCGGGGTTGGTGAGGACGATCGACGGAGCGCCGTCCACGCTGTCGTTCACGTTACGGAGCAGGATCGCGTGGGCTACGCTGATACCGAGCAGCTTGGCGGTTTCCCGATCGGCGTCTTTCTGTTCGATGTCGCGCAGCCGCCTCGGCGACCAACTGCCGAGCAGGTGCAGCACCTGTCCTTGCGCACACATGCACCCGATGTTGGCGGGGGGCTCGTCGCCGTCGCCGTCATAGGCCTCCCAATCGATCAGCTCGCCCTTGTAGGGCTTGCCCTCGTTGGCATCCCATCGCGCGATGATCGGCGCCAGTTCTTCGGATACCATCTTCTCGCTCCCATCGTGTGTGGACTGAAACCTCTTCTTCGAGGCGCCGAGCATCACGACGCCCTCACCAGGTCGCCGTCGCAGACGGGGTTCGGGCAGATGAGGCCCTCAGGGACCGAGGCGATGTGCTTGGCGGTCGAGCGACAGGTGAAGCCGCACTTGGTGCAAGCCAGCTTCAGCATCCGCGTCGACTGCTTGCCCTTGGGCGCGATGAAGATCAGGTCGCGGCGCCTCGGGGCGTGCTCGCGTTTGATCGCTGATGGCGATTGCATCGGAAGGTGCCTCCTTCGTTGAGGCACCTTGCTAGTTCACTTTTCGAACACCTGTCAATCGCGAATCGAACATCAAAGTTCGCTCATGTGAGGATTGCGAACATTCCCGTTGCAATGAAGGCTATGGAGGCTGCCGGGATGCGGCGCCACGGCGCGTTCCATCCAGCCCAGGCGCCGAGCGCCCAGGGCACGAGGGCAAGGCCAAGGGCCTCGGCGAGGAAGTAGAGCGCGCCCTCGGCGCCTTCGGGCTGGTAGCGGGCGCCGACGATCGCGGCCGTCAGCCAGAGCAGGGCGAGCAGCGCGGCGGCCCAGGCGCCGTTATGCCGCTCAGGGTTTAAACGGCTCACAGGCGCCGGCCGAACCAGACCGGGCGGCCGATGATGCGCGTGTTGTCGTTGGCGGCCTCGCGGCTGGTATATTTCGGGTTCGAGCTGAAGATCCGAACCTCGTCCTCGTTTAAACGCTCGACGTTCTTCACGACATATTCGTCGCCGTGCCAGAGCGCGAAGGGGCCGGGCTGGGTCGGGCTCTTGTCGCGCTTGTCGACGAGCAGCTCGTCGCCATGGTGGAAGTCGGGCTCCATCGAGTCCCCGCGCACGCGCACGACGAGGAAGTCGGCTGGTCGACCCCTGAAGACGTCCTCGACGAGATAGCGCGGAACCAGCGCCTTCTCGACGTCGCCCTCGCCGGTGCCGCCGCCGCCCATGCCGGCATAGGTCGGCAGCACCTCGACCGGCACATAGGAGATGATGTCGTCCTCCTCGCCCGGTTCGAGGAGCAGGGCGTTCGCGTCGATGTAAACGCCACCGGCCTTCTCGCGGGCGCGCTCGCGCCAATTCTTCAGGAGGATGGTGAGGGGCTCGAGCTCGCGGATGTGGAGCGAGCGCTCTCCGCTGAGCAGCTTGGTCGCCACCGGCCTCGACTTGCCGATCGCGTCGGCGACCAACTGGTGCGGCACGCCCTGGCGGCGGAGCTCATCGAGCAGCTTCGTGGGGTCCATCACCCCTTTTCCCTTCTGTTTGCACCGTCTTGCGCGGTTCGATTTGTTTAAACGTATGTACCATTTTCGAACGCCCATTGACAGGTCGATTGTGGAACATCCATGTTCGGTTTCGGAACTACATTTCACTGACCCCGGAGACAGCAATGCTGGATGCGATCCGGCAGCTCGGCGGCATTCGCCCGGCTGCCAAGGCTCTCGGCGTACCTCACACGACCGTCTGGAACTGGAACGACAAGGGCAAGATCCCTGCCTGGCGCTGGCCGCAGGTCGAGGCTGCGCTGCGCGCGCAGGAGGATTTCAGCAACGAGGATGCGGGGCGGGGCGATGGCAGCTCGGGGCGGTGAGGCGCGCGCCCACGCTGTAAGAATTTTGGTCGGCGACTGCCGGGAGCGGCTGCGCGAGCTGCCCGATGCGAGCGTGCATTGCTGCGTCACCTCGCCGCCCTATTTCGGCCTCCGCGACTATGGCGTCGACGGCCAGATGGGGCTTGAGCCGACGCCTGACGAGTTTGTGGCGGGCATGGTCGAGGTGTTTCGCGAGGTGCGGCGCGTGCTGCGCGACGATGGCACGCTGTGGCTTAACATCGGGGACACATTCTATAGCGGGAATGGTCAGCCAAAAGGTTCCGATCCTAAAAGCCCCTCCCGCAACTTCTCTCGCACGTTCTACCGCTGGCAGGATCGTCCCGGCATGGGGCTTCCGAAGAAGTCACTGGTGGGGGTGCCGTGGAAGCTGGCGTTTGCGCTCCAGGCTGACGGGTGGACGCTCCGGTCGGAGATAATCTGGCACAGGCCAGCTGCCTTTAGCGCAGCAGGCGTGCGCGACCGCCCATTCACCGCTCATGAGACTGTGTTCTTGCTGTCCAAGTCTCGCCGTTATTGGTTTCGCGAGGAAGATTGTCGGCACGGGACCGTTTGGACGATTCCGCACGAGCAATCCCTGCGCGGTCACAGTGCCGCCTTCCCTCCAGCTTTAGCTGAGCGGTGCATCCTCGCCGGAAGCCCATTCGGCGGAACGGTTCTCGATCCCTTCTTCGGCGCCGGCACGACCGGAGTCGCGGCGCTTCGCCACGGGCGCGGCTTCATCGGTTGCGAGCTCAACCCCGAATATGTCGAGATCGCCGAGCGCCGTCTCGGGATGGACCTCGCATGAGCCGCGCCTACTACAACGAGATCGACCCCTACGCCGCCGACTGGCTGCGCAACCTCATCGCCGAAGGGCTTATCGCGCCCGGCGACGTCGACCAGAGGGATATCCGCGATGTTCGACCCGACGACTTGCGCGGCTATGCGCAGTGCCACTTCTTCGCCGGAATCTGCGTCTGGAGCCACGCCCTGCGAAGTGCCGGCTGGCCCGACGACCGCCCCGTCTGGACCGGCTCCTGCCCGTGCCAGCCTTTCAGCGCGGCAGGCGGCCGAGGCGGGTTTGCTGACGAGCGGCACCTATGGCCCGCCTTCCACTGGCTCATCGAGCAGTGCCGCCCTCCCGTCGTCCTTGGCGAGCAGGTTGCGAGCAAGGACGGCCTCGCTTGGCTCGACCTTGTACAAGCTGACATGGAAGGAGCGGACTACGCCCTCGGGGCGGTCGATCTGTGCGCTGCGGGCGTCGGCGCGCCGCACATCAGACAGCGACTCTGGTTCGTCGGGGTGGCCGACGCCGTGCGTCGTGGAGCCGAACACCTCGCCAGAGAAGGTGTGGGAGCGGAAGCAACGCCTGACGGAAGCGACGGGGGTCTATCGGGGAAACGACTGCGGACTGGGCTCGAAGGTCCATCTGGCGGGGTGGACCACCACCACCACCAGGGATCACAAGGACACGCCGGGAATGACGGCGCAGCGCTCGGACGGGCGCGGGCGCAACGACCAGCTTCAGAGGCAAGCCTATCTGGCGGGATGGCCGACGGCGATGGCAGGCACGCCGGCGCAGAAGGGCTACAACGGGGCGGGCAACACCGACAGCAGCCGCAAGACGCAGGCGCCGGTGACGGGGATCTCGCAGCCCGCCCGACTGACGGCTTCTGGCGAGATGCTGACTGGCTCGGCTGCCGGGATGGAAAGTGGCGGCCAGTTGAACCCGGCACATTCCCGCTGGCTCATGGGGCTGCCGCCCGAGTGGGACGCCTGCGCGCCTACGGCAACGCGATCGTCGGCCCGGTCGCGGAAGAGTTCGTGAGTGCGGCGCAATGGGCGACCGGGGCGGACCTCGCATGACCCTCCTCGATCACTTCGCGCAGCGGCTCTCGGAACATGGCGACATCGATCGCGCCGCAGCGCAGCTCGGCCGCAGCAGGTCATGGGGGCGCACGATGTTTAAACGGCTCTGCCGCGATCTCGGAGACCAGGCGCGATGAACTACGGCGCCCGCAAGGAGGACTGGATCCACTTCGACATGGAGCTCGGCCTCACCGCCGACCTCTTGCCCGTCGTCTCCGACCCCGGCGTGCCGATCTCCCCGCGCTCGAAGATGAAGGCGCTGGGCAAGACTCCGAGCATCGTCAACGGGTCGGGCAAGGCTGCCGGCATTCCCGATTGGACCGAGCGCGTGTCGAGCGAGAAGGACGTCGACAACTGGATGACCGACGCCCGCCTCGGCATCTGCATCCAGACGCGGCGCGTGCGCGCGCTCGACATCGACGTCGACCACGACCAGGCGGGAGAGGTGGCGGCGGCCTTCGAGAAGGCCCTGGGCCTCGCCCTCCCGGCGCGCACGCGTGTAAACAGCGCGAAGCGGCTCCTCGCCTTCGAGCTCGACGGCGAATGGCCCAAGCGCCGGATGCGGACCGCTCACGGCATCGTCGAGTTCCTCGGCAATGGGCAGCAGTTCGTCGCGGCCGGCACCCATCCCTCGGGCGCGCGCTACGAATGGGCGGACGGCCTCCCCGAGCGCTTCCCGCGTGTAAACGCCAAGCAGTTCGAGAAAGCCTGGTCGGCGCTGGCCGAGCGCTTCGCGGTCGAGACGCCGAACGAAGGGCGGCTGCGCAAGCGCGGCGAGGATTTCGAGGCGCGCGACGACGTTGCGGCGCATCTGGTCGAGGCCGGGCTCGTGCTCGACGAGGGCAAGGACGGCCAGCTCTTCGTCGATTGCCCGTGGAAGGCGGGCCATAGCGGCGATTCCGGCGTCACCGAGGCGGCCTGGTTCCCGGCCGGCACGGGCGGCTTCGAGCAGGGCCATTTCGTCTGTCTCCACGCCTCCTGCGCGGGGCGCAGCGACGAGGACTTTCGCGAGATGGTCGGCTGCGGCACGTCGAGCGACTTCGAGACGGTGCTCGGCGCCGTCGGCGATGCCGAGGACACGGCCGGGGGCATGGGCGACGACGTGCCGGCGGCGGTCGCCGCGCTCAGCGCGCCGCCCTTCTCGCGCGACAAGCAGGGCCGGATCGAGCCGACGGTGAACAACGTCATGACCGCGCTCGAGAGCCCCGAATGGTTCGGCGCCGACATCGCGCTCGACGAGTTTCGCGACGAGGTGGTCTTCTCGCCCCACGGCAAGCGCCAGTGGCGGCCGATCGACGACACCGACTATACGCTGATGCGCCGGCGGATGGAGCAGCGCGGCTTCAAGCCGGTCGGGCCGGAGATCACCCGCTCGTCGGTGCTCGCGGTCGCCAGGAAGCGGCGCTTCGACAGCGCGCGCGACTGGCTCGCTAGCCTCGAATGGGATGGCGTCGAGCGCGTCGGCGGCTTCCTCGCCAACTATTTCGCGGCGGCGCCGGGCGACTATGCGACGGCCGTCTCGACCTATTGGTGGACGGCGCACGCCGCTCGCATCCTCTACCCGGGCTGCCGCGCCGACATGGTGCCGATCCTGGTCTCGCCCGAGGGGCGCTGGAAGTCGTCGGCGCTTGCGCAGATGGTGCCGGCCCTCGACCAGTTCGTCGAGATCGACCTCGATCACAAGGACGCCGACCTGTCGCGCAAGATGCGCGGCGCCCTGCTCGGCGAGCTGGCCGAGCTTCGCGGACTATCCGGGCGCTCGGCCGAGGCGAACAAGGCCTGGGTCACGCGGCGCTTCGAGGAGTGGACGCCCAAATATGTCGAGAGCAAGCACCGCGTCATGCGGCGCCTGGTCTTCGCCGGCACCACCAACGAGGACGATTTCCTCGACTCCTCCACCGGCGAGCGGCGCTGGCTGCCGATCATCGTCGGCGAGGGCGACCGGGCGGCGATCAGGCGCGACCGCGACCAGCTCTGGGCCGAGGCCCGGGAGATCGTCGCGGAGCGCATGGCGGACGGCTCCAGGTCCGAGGAGGACGCCCCGGCATGGGAGGATGCTTTCGAGCTCGGAAAGCTCGCCAGGGACGCTTTCATCAGGGAGGATGGATGGGCCGCGCCAGTGGCCCGATGGCTCCAGAGTTGGGGCAGCGAAGTTAGGGCAGAGGGCGGCGAACGTGCAGATTTTTGCACGTTGGAGGAGATTTTCCTCGGCGCGCTCGGATTGTCGCCGGCGAAATACAAAAAGGCCGACGAACAGCGAATGGGCAAAATCTTGCGAACACGCGGATTTGTGCGCGTTCGGCGTCAGATCGGGGGCGAAAGGTCGTGGGTATGGCAGCTTCCTGCCCTAACCTGCCCCGACCTGCCCTAACTCGAAAGGGCCAGTTAGGGCAGCAGAAAATCGTGTGTTTTCAGTACTCTATATACCCCCTGCCCTAACTGCCCTAACTTATACAAGTGAATATTAGGTGAGAATGTGTGTTAGTGTATTAGTACGTTTAATCAGTATTTTATATAGGGTTTTGGGCTGCAAAAGTTAGGGCAGTTAGGGCAGCGGCGATTTTGGGGCTTCGCCACACCCGGCAAATCGAGCCCAAGTGTTCCAAAGTAAGACACCCCTGTTTGAGGGTGAAAATCTGTGGCAAGGAGCGGTTCCTGCGGAGGCGCTCGTCTTGGAAGGAGCGGGCATGGACGTGATCGACTATCGGAACACGAAGCTGGTCGGGGTCAATGCTCGCGGCTATCGGGTCGGCGAGGACCACCAGTGCGCGAAGCTCTCCGATCACGAGGTCGAACTGATCCGCGAGCTCGCGGATCCGGCCGATGGCTCGGCGCCGATGCCGTACCGGACGATCGCCGAGAAATTCGAGATATCGGCGGGGATGGTTTCTGAGATCGTGAACTTCAGGATGCGCGCGTCGTTCCCCGCCGGCTTTCGCCGCGTGAAGATCACGATCGAGGGCCGCGACCTGGTGCATTTCGCGACCGCTGACGGGCCGAGGGCCGGGCGCAGCGTCCGTCGCGAGCGCATCGAGCTCGAGCCTGCCGACAACGATCTGGATTGAAGACGATGCGACGCTGGAGAGTGACCTACGAAATGCGGAGCGGGCTCGACGTTTGGGCGATCATGCGCGGCCTTCCGGCGCTCGCAAGCGCTCCTGTCGTCGAGGAGCGCTACTATCGCTGGCGTTGGTTGGCGCGCCTTGCCGCGTGGAGTTTCAACATGGGCGCGGCGACGACACCGCTCGTGTTCGGCCTCGCCTTCGCGCGCGTCGAGGAGGCTTGAGGCGTGGGCCGCCAATCATCTTATACGCCTGAAATTGCGCGCGAAATCTGCGAGCGATTGGCTGCCGGCGAGACGCTCAGGGCGATTTGTCGGAGCGATGAGCGTTATCCGAGCGAGGTCACCGTGCGTCGCTGGGCGCTCGACAACGTGCAGGGCTTTGCGGCGCAATACGCGCTCGCCAGGGATCTCGGGCTCGACGCGATCGCCGACGAAACCTTTGAAATCAGCGACGATGGCCGCAACGATTGGGTCGAAAAGCAACGCGACGACGGCTCGACCTACATCGCGCTCGATGCCGAGCACGTCGCCCGCTCGCGTCTCCGTCTCGACACGCGCAAATGGTATCTCTCCAAGCTCGCGCCCAAGCGCTACGGCGACGCCCTGAAGCTCTCGGGCGATCCCGAGGCGCCGCTGGTGCCTGCGCCGGCCGACCCGGCCGCAGCCCTTG